>DASZRK010000080.1 GCA_035549195.1 bacterium | reverse complement strand
GGGGCCGACCTTTCCCGGCCCGCCCATCACGCCGAGATCGGCAATAACCTGATCCCCTACAACGTGGTCGGCCACCGTCACACATTCGAGGCCGAGCAGGAGTTGGGGGCTTTGACCAAGAAAAAGGTCAGCATCCACTTCACGCCGGTCTATGCGCCGATCGTCCGGGGAATCCTGGACCTTTGCCATGTCTTCCCGACCCGCAAGGTCACCCGCGCCAAGCTCATGGACCTTTACAAGACCTTTTATAAGGATGCCTACTTCGTGCGCCCCTACGACCTGCCCAAGGAGGAAGGCGCTTCCTGGCAATACAAGCCCTATCCTTGGGTGAACAGCACCTCGGGGACGAATTTCAGTTTCATCGGCCTGGACGTGGACGAGAGCCGTGGCCGAATCGTTGTTTTCAGCGTGCTGGATTCCATCGGGAAAGGCGGGGCCCACGTGGGTGTCCAGAACATGAACCTGATGTTCGGCCTGGACGAGACCACCGGCTTGACCCGTCGCGGCCTCCACCCGGTCTGAGCCTAGGCATCACCCCAGTCGATCTTCCCCACATCGGCGAAAAGGAAGCCATCCTTTTCGATGATGGGGACCGGATATAGGCTGGCCCCCCCGCAAGGCCCGCTCTCGCAGCGGCCGGTTTGGGGATGGTAAATCGCCCCATGGTTCTTACAAACCAGCCATTCCCCGTCCGGTGAAAAGAACTCGTTATCGTCGAAATCAAGTCCTACCGTCCAGTGCCGGCAAAGGTTCAGGTAGGCGAGGATTTTCCCGTTCTTGCGGAAAACAAACGCTTCCGTCTCACGATCGGGACGTTGGATGATGAACTTGACGGTCCTTCCCTCTTTTAAGCCCGAGGCCTCAACGATCTTCAGTGGTTTCGGGGTCCCCATCCTTACTCCTCACCGTCCCCGACGGCCCGGACCCTCCCCAGGACGAGAAGAAAGGCCGTCACGACCAGGCAAGTCCAAGGCAACCAGTCCCCATGCCTGGAATAAAAGGTCCCGGCGCCCTTCAGGACCAGGACATCCGAGATGAAGGTCCTGACCTCATCAAGCCGGGTCGATCCAAGGACCTTCCCGAATGGATCCGTGGCCAAACAGATACCCGCGTTCGAACAACGCAGGAGCGGTTTGTGCTGTTCGGCGGATCGGACCACCGCCATGGCCGCATGCTGGTAGGCGGACGCCGTCCTCCCGTACCAAGCATCATTGCTGATGTTGACCAGCGAATCCGCGCCGGTCCGTATGGCCGCCGAGACATCCTCGGGAAAGATCACCTCGTAGCAGATCAAAGGGGTGTAGGTGAACCCCTTCGCCCGGAACAGCTCATAGCGGGCCCCGCGGTCAAAGTTCCCAAGGTCACCGATCACCGGCCCTAAAAAACGGATATATTTCTGGAAAGGGACGAATTCCCCAAAAGGCACCAAATGCCGCTTATGGTAAGCGCCCGAGGGGCGTCCGTCGGGGTCGAAGGCCATGGCGGCGTTATAGCTAAGGGTCTTCGGGTCCCGGGCACCCCGGGCCGCATCCAAGCATCCCACCAAATGGTATGTCCTCGATCCTTTAATGATCCGCTCCACACGCCGTAAAGCATCCGGACTCCAGCTCAGGAAATCGGGGGCGGCCGTTTCCGGCCACAGGACCAGGTCCGGGACTGGATCGCCAAGGCCTTTCACCAACTTCCCGAACCTCTGAAGGGTCGCCGTTTCGTTGGCTTTGCTCCATTTTTCCGCCTGGGGAATACTGGCCTGGAGCATGGCGACCGTACCCTTTTTCTCGAACGCGGAACGGTCGATCTCCAGGCTCCCGTAAACCCAGACCATGCCCAGGACGAAAAAAGGCATCAAGGATCGGGACCATCGGCCCTCCCGTCCTTGAAGGACCGCCGACAAACCTTCTGCGGCCATTGCGTTGAACCACACCATGAGGAAGGTCAAGCCATGAACCCCGAACCAGGCGGTGAAGGTGAGGATGGAAGGATAAGGGGCCTGGCTATAGCCCAATTCACCCCATGAAAACCCACCCCAGGGGTGTGTCCCTCTGAGGTATTCCAAACCCACCCAAAGGACCGGCGGCACCCAGGGTCCCAACGATACCCGCTTCAAGAGCGAGAAAAGGAACCCAAAAACGAGGGGGTAGAGGCTCAAATAGAGCACCAGGGCGAACCAACCCAACCAGCTCAGCCCTTTGGCCGCTTCGATCTGTCCGACCCAGTAAAGAATGCCGCCGAATTGAGCGAACCCGAAAACCCAGCCCAGGAAAGCACCCTGACGGACGGGAACGCCTTCCAACGCCCAAAAGAACGGAACGAGGGCGATCCATCCGAGGAAAGCCGTTTTGGGCAGGAGGGTCAGTTCAAGGTAGTTGGGGAAGGAGAGAATGACGAGCGCCGCACTGGCCAGGCACAGGAAGATGCGCTTGGTAGTTCCCGGAGGAAAGGACATGACGCATTATAACCGCCGCACGGGGAAAGAGCCGGTTTTACTTGGAGGACTTGCGGGGTTTCCCGGTCGATTCGCGGATGATCAGTTCCACATCGAAGCCGCGGTGCAGGTATTCGATCGGCTTCTTGTTGAGATAAGCGTGGGCCAAGGCCACCGAAGCCTTCCCCATTTCAAGCAGGGGTTGGTGGAGGGTCGTCAAGGAAGGATCGGCCAAACGGGCCACATAGGTATCATCGAACCCAATGATCGAAACATCCTCCGGGACCGATTTCCCGCGGTGACGGACAGCCTTGATGACACCGATCGCCATGGTATCGGAGACACAACAGATCGCGGTGACGTCCGGGTTGTTCTCCATCAATTCCTTCGCCACCTGGTAACCGGCATCCATCGTAAAAGCGTCCGGTTTTACATGGGAATAGCCGACGTAATGCTCCTGGAAAGGAATGTTATTATCACGCAACGCGTCCCGGTATCCGGCCAGGCGGTCCTGGCAGATCTTCAAGTGCTCGGGGCCGTTCACGAACCCGATCTTCTTGTGACCCAGGGAGATCAAGTAGTTCACCGCCTTGTAGATCCCTTTCCGGTCCTCCGCGTGAAGGGTCGGTATCTTTTCCAAAAGATGGTTGGGGCCCTCGATGGAAACCGGCTGCAGGATGATGAGTGGCAATTCCTCTTTTTGGAACCTCTCCAGCACCGCATCCTCCATGGGCACCGAAAGGGCGATAACGGCGTCGATCCGTCGTTCCCCCAGGATCCGGTCATAGAAGTCGTTGAAATCCTCCAGGCTGCCGTTGCAGTTGTAGATCTTGAGGTCCACATTGGCGTGGCGGCATTCCATCTCGATCCCCCGGATGATCTCGTTGTAATAGGGAGAATCGAACATGGTCCCGAAGATGCCGATGGTGTTCGTCCGGGACATCACCAGGCTGCGGGCGGCGACATTGGGGTAGTAATTGAACTTCTTGATGGCCGCCATGACCTTTTCCCGCGTGTCGGCGGAGATCCTGGGGTTCTGGTTGATCACCATGGAAACCGTGGTGTGGGAGACCCCGCAATATTTCGCGATCTGTTTAAGGGTCGCCCTCGTCTTGCTTCCATTGATCATAACGATTTCCTGTTCTAACAAAAAATGAGCGGTTGTACCGCTCTAGTTCTTCTTCCCCGTGGTACCGGGGACCTTTTGCGCTGCCGGAGCCGAACTGGAAACCGGTTGGGCCGCCGCCGGGGCCTTTTCCCCGTTCGGCGCAGCCGCCGGAGCGGCCTGTTGTTGGTTCTGTTTCTCGATGATATCCGCGACCGAGCTTTGGCCCTTTTGGGCGGCGGGGAACCTGACCATGAGGATGCAAAGGACCATGAAGATCGAAGCGACAATGATCGTGGTCTTGGTCCAAAAGGTCTTCCCACTGGTCCCCAAAAGGCTTTGACCGGTCCCCGAAAAGAGACCACCCGAGGTCTTGGGTTGCTGGATCAGGACGACCCCGATCAGCACGATGGCATTCAGGACGAAAAGAATATTGATGGCGAGGCTCATGATTCTCCTTCAGGCTTTGAAACCGTTTTTATTTTAATTGAAAGCAACCGGCCTTATCCAACGAAAACTTTGAAACCTGCCGACCGACCATCAAAACCGGACGATCGCTTCGAAGGAATCCACCTTCAGGCTCGCGCCGCCCACCAAAGCGCCATCGATATCTGGCTTTCCCATCAATTGTTTGATGTTCTCCGGCTTCACGCTTCCACCGTATTGGATGCGCATCCCCTCCGCACCCTCGGGGCCGAATTTCCCGGTCAGCCATTTCCGGATAAAAGCATGGACCTCTTGGGCCTGCTCCGGGGTCGCGGTCTTCCCGGTCCCGATGGCCCAAACGGGCTCATAAGCGATGACAATGGAGGGGAGGTCTCCCAATCCGATCCCGGTGAAGCACCCGGTCAGTTGGGTCTCGATCACCTTCTCCGTACGGCCCCCTTCCCGCTCGGCCAGGGTCTCGCCGACACAAACGATGGCCCGCAACCCGGTCTTGAGGACGTTCTTCAACTTAGCGTTGATCCTGGAATCGGTATCGTTGTCATATTGGCGCCTCTCCGAATGGCCCAGGATGACGTATTTCACGCCTTCCGCCTTTAACATGGCGGGGCTCACGTTGCCGGTAAAGGCCCCCTCGTGCTCCCAATGGGCATCCTGGCACCCCACCTGGATATTGGAGAATCGCAAGGCGTCCAAGACCGGGCACAGCGCCAAGAAGGTCGGGCAGACCAGGACCTCCCGGTCCTTCACATCCTTCAATTTTTCCTTGAGTGCCGCGACGAAATCGACGGATTCCTTGACGTTCTTGTACATCTTCCAATTACCGGCAATGATCGGCGTACGTGGCATGGTTCGATCCTTTTCTGGTCGGTCACTTCTTGTCGGTCAAGGCGACGATCCCCGGCAACTCCTTCCCTTCCATGAACTCCAGGGAAGCCCCGCCCCCCGTGGAGATGTGGGACATCTTGGCGGCCAAGCCTGCTTGGGTCACCGCCGCCACCGAATCGCCCCCTCCCACGATGGTCGTTGCGCCCCTCTCGGAAGCCTCCGCCATCAGCTTGGCGATCGCGTAGGTCCCCTTGGCGAAGGGCTCCATCTCAAAGACCCCGACGGGACCGTTCCAAAAGATGGTCTTGGCGCCACGGATGAAGTGGGCATATTTCTCCACGGTCGCGGGTCCGATGTCCATTCCCTCCCATTCGGGCAGGATCCCACCTCGGGGAACGACCTTGACGTTCGCTTTCGCGTCGAACTTGTCGGCGATGACATGGTCGATCGGAAGAAGGATAGGCACGTCCGTATCAATGGACTGGATCATCAGCTGCTTGGTGAGGTCCATCTTGTCGTTTTCGCAAAGGGACTTCCCGATCTCGAACTTCCGGGCCTTCAGGAAGGTATAGGACATCCCGCCGCCGATGATCAGGACATCCACGATCTTCATCAGGCTCTGGATGACATCGATCTTGGTGGAGACCTTCGAACCGCCCACAATGGCAACAAAGGGTGTTGCCGGGTTCGACAGGGCCCCGCCCAGGTACTGGATCTCCTTCATCATGAGGAACCCTGCGGCCGCTTGGGGGACCCGATGGGCCACCCCTTCGGTGGAGGCGTGGGCACGGTGGGCCGTGCCGAAAGCGTCGTTGACATAAATGTCGGCCAGGGCCGCCAGTTTTTTGGCGAAGTCCGGATCGTTCTTCTCTTCTTCCTTGTAGAAGCGGACGTTCTCCAAGAGGGCCACTTCCCCGTTCTTGAGGGCCCCCAGTTCCTTTTCGACATCGGGCCCCACGCAATCCTTCAGGGCCCGCACGGGCTTCTTCAACAATTCGCTTAGCCGGTCCGCCACGGGTTTCAACCGGAGCTTTTCATCGACCCCCTTGGGCCTCCCCAAATGGGAACAAAGGATCACCTTGGCGCCCTTATCCGAAAGGAACTGGATCGTCTTCAGGGATTCCCGGATCCGGGTATCGTCCGTGATCTTGAGGTGCTCATCCAGGGGAACGTTGAAGTCCACGCGGACCAAGACCCGTTTTCCGGAAGGGTTCAGATCCTCGACGGTCAGTTTGTTGTAGGCCATTCCCTTCTCCTTTGACGGGGCTAAAAAAGACAAGGGCGGCCTTAAGCCGCCCTTGTTCGAACCGCGATCTTCGTCCGGCTTCCGGTCAGCCCTTGGAAGCCATGTACTCGATGAGGTCCACCACACGGTTGGAATATCCCCATTCGTTGTCGTACCAGGACAGGACCTTCACCATGTTCCCGATGGCATAGGTCGAAAGGGAGTCCACGATGGAGGAGTGGGGGTTCCCCTTGAAGTCCGCGGACACCAGGGGTTCGTCGGTGACATCCAGGTACTTGTCCAGCTTGGCGCTCTTGGCCGCCTCCCGGAGGGCACCGTTCACCTCGTCCTTGGTCGCGGGCTTGGCCAATTCGGCCACCAGATCCACCACCGAGACAACGGGGGTGGGGACACGGATGGACAGGCCGTCCAACTTGCCCTTGAGTTCCGGCAATACCAACCCGATGGCCTTGGCGGCACCGGTCGTGGTCGGGATCATATTGAGGCTGGCGGCCCGGGCACGGCGCAGGTCCTTGTGGGGGAAATCCAGGGTGACCTGGTCGTTGGTGAAGCTATGGATGGTGGTCATCATGCCCTTCACGATGCCGAACTTGTCGTGCAACACCTTGGCGAAGGGGGCCAGGCAGTTGGTCGTGCAAGAGGCGTTGGAGACCACATGGTGGTTCTTGGGATCGTATTTGTCCTCATTGACGCCCAGGACGATGGTCAGGTCCTCTCCGGTCGCAGGGGCCGAAATGATGACCTTCTTCACGGTTTCCTTCAAATGAGCGACGGCCTTGGCCTTGTCGGTGAAATGGCCCGTGGATTCCACGACGAACTCGGCTCCAACGCTCCCCCAAGGGATCTGGGCCGGATCGCGCTGGGCGAAGACCTTGATCTCCTTGCCGTTGACGATCACGGAATTCTCGCCCGCCTTGACATCGGCATGAAGGTTGCCCAGCACCGAATCGTATTTCAAAAGGTGGGCCAGGGTCTTGGCGTCCGTCAGGTCGTTCACGGCAACGATATCGATGTTCTTGTTCCCCATTGCGGCGCGGTAAACATTGCGCCCGATGCGGCCAAATCCGTTGATGCCGACCTTGATTGCCATGCTTTTTCCTCCAAAAAGGGGGTTTTAAAGAGCGGTTAAACTAGCACAGGGGTCTAGGGGGGTCAAGGGCGCTTTGGCCCGGAGGGGATCACGGTAAAAGATCCTTCGGTGTCCTTCCCCAAACGACCGCGCCGGTCCAGGAAGTTCCTGAACGTTTGAGGACTTTGGCGCATTCTTCCAAGGTCGCGCCGGTGGTCAACACGTCGTCCACCAACATCACCCTTTCCAAAAGCGGTGATCCCGTCGTGAGGGAGAAGGCCCCCTTGGGATTGGCCAGTCGCTCCGTTTGCCCCAGGGACATTTGAGGAGGAGTCGAGCGGACCTTGCCCAAGGTCCTCTGGACCGGCAAACCCCAAAGGGATCCAAGGGCAAGGGCCAATGCCAGGACCGGGTTGTAGCCCTTTTC
The DNA here is from genome assembly GCA_035549195.1 of bacterium. Classification (NCBI taxonomy): domain Bacteria; species bacterium. Next base: position 164,836 of record DASZRK010000080.1, on the reverse strand, counting down.
CCGTTCCTTGACCTGGCTCATGGGAACGGGCACCAAGGCATCGACTCCAGGCCGGGGGATCGTTTCAACCATCTTCAGGGCCATGGTCTTCGCCAGGTTCTCCAACCCCTCGAATTTGAAGACATGATGAGCGACCCTGAGGGCCCCCCGATAGGGCCCCAAGGACCTCACCCCATCCAAGGAGCAAAGGCCGTCGGTACAATCCGTGCAAAAGATGTCCACAGCCCCTTCAAATGCGCCGGAAGGCAAGGAAGCACCGCACTTGGAACAAAAGGGGCCCACATAGGGGCGGATCGAGTCCCAGCAGTTTTGGCACAGGACATTCGAAAGACCTTGCCGGAAGGGATCCCCGCAATTTTGACAACACTTGGGGAAAAGCAGATCGACCCCGGACCTCCAAAGGGTTTCGAGGTACCGGACGGGGACGGTCGGCCCCACTATTTGATGACCGCCACTTTACTGAATTCCTGGTGACCGGGCGATTCGGTCGTGATCAGGTAAACGCCCGAAGCCACCAAGGCCCCGAACCGGTTGTGGGCATCCCAACTGGCCCAATAGATCCCCGGTGAATAGTCGGCGTCGACCAGCTGCGTGATATAGGTCCCGCCCAAGTTATAGACCTTGATGGTCACATGGCCTTGGTTCGACACCACGAAACGGATGTTCACGACCTGTTCGTTGGAGGCCCCGAAGGGACGGATGGCGTTCCGGTCCAGCGCGGTATTCGGCGTGATCGAATGGGCGACCACAGGATCGTAGGACGTCGTATGGACCCATCCCTCGGTCACCGCCTGGGCCAGTGGGACCGGCAGGTCAGGGGGCGCATCGAAGGCCTGGACCAGGTAGGTATTGGTGCTGCCGTTCACCAGGGGTACCTCGTCAAAATAGGTGACCGTGGACGCCGGGACCCCGTTCACCAGGGTCACGGGAAGGGTCGCCAACACTTGATAGACCCCTCCCCCATCGGTCGAGCGGGAAAGGGTATAGCCACCCAAGGGATACATGGATGCAGGGTCGTAGTTGGGCGCTTGATCGGCTCCTTTCCAGCTCAGGCTGTTCCCGATCAGCGTTTGGAGGTTCGTGGTGTTCTGGGAAAGGCTCACCGACCGGTCGTTCACGACTGGCGGTTTGGCCGGCAAAGCCAGGGCCGTGGCGCAAGAGGTCGAAGTGTTGCCCCCCGCATCCACGGAATAAAGGCGATAGACGTAAAATTCCTTGTCCGCCACATCACTGTCCACGTAATTGGTCCCGGTCAGTCCCGAGCGGACCGTTTGGAAATCGCCGTCCGGCGCCGTCCCCAGCTTCTTTTGGAGGGTATAGGTGATGGTGTTGACCCCCTGATAGTTCCAGCGCAGTTGGACCAACCGGTCCCCGGAGACGGCCGTGAGGATGGAGACCGGTTGAAGGGCTGCGAATTGGGTCACCACATTGGAGAATCCGCCGAGGATGCCGTTGGTCGAACTGCCTGCCACCTTATAAAGGTAGGTCGAACCGTTCGTCACCGTATCGACATAACCGGTATTGGTCAGGGGTTCCACCAGCGGCGCCAATACATTGAATTGCGGGGTCGGGCTTGGCAAGGCACGATAGATGCTGTAACCGCTCACAGGGCTTCCCGGCGGTGGCGTCAAAACGGTCCAGACCAAAAAATTCTTATCGGCCAAAGGTGTCACGGCCAACACCGGCGGATCGACGGCCAAGGCGGTCCCTGGGGCGCTGGGAACACCGGCCCCTGAAGCATTCTGGCCGTTCATTTGATAAACATAAGCCGCCCCCGGCGTGACGTCCGGATCGACGAAGGTCTGTCCGCCCCCCACCACGGTAGCAATGAAGGTCGGGGTGGTGGTCGGATAGACCGACCGGTAGATATCCCAGGATGTGACAGGCGCATCCCCCGCCGGAGCATCCCAATCCAGGGTCATCCCGGCGGAACCGCCATTGGCCGAAAAGACAGGTTTTGCCGGCCAAAGGGTCACGGCCAAGGCGGCCGAAATGGAAGGTTCCGAACCAAATCCCGATCCATTATTGGCCACGACCTGGTATCGGTTGATGAAACCCGGTATTGGATCGGGATCCTCGAAGTAGGAATTCGGCGACGGAACATTACCGATCAGGGACGGGGTCCCGGTCACCGTAACTTGACGGTAAATATCGTAACCATGGACACCACCTCCATAAGTGAGGCCCGAGATCCAAACAGCCGGAGTGGGGTCCGGGGTCACGGTCGGGGGTGGGGTCCATTCGATGGTCGGGGTCATCGCAGGAGGAACCAGGACCGAAATGGGTTGGGAAAGGTTCCCGGACCCCGATGGGTTCAAGGCGGCCACTTGATAGACCGAAAGATCACCGGCCGATTCGGAAAAGACCAGGGAAAGGGGGGGGCTCGGGGTAACGGTCATCGTCGGGGTGCCATTGCGATAGACCACATAGGACAGGACATTCTCTCCGGCCGGGTTCGGGGACCATCCGAGACCGGTTTGGGCGACCATGGATTGGACCGTGACCCCGGAAGGAGGATTAGGCCAGACCTGAACATTCGCATATGGGTCAGGCGTGAGGTCTGGAAGGAGAGGACTTTCCGCCCCATTTGGTCCCGATGCCACGACCCGGTAATAATAGGTCACACCGGCCGTCGCCACCGGGGGCACATCCTCATATCCCGGAACGGGATAGGGCACCGTTGCGACCGATGTAAAACCTGAAGTCGAAGCCAAGGATCGATAGATCCGGTAACCCGTGATGCCAGGAGTCACGCTGGGCGGAGGCAAGGAATTCCAGGTCAGGGAAACGGCCTGGGTGCCCACCGGCACGACGGCCGAGACCGTATAGTTCCCCACCGGTAGGCCCGCCAGGGTCGCCGGGGCCGATGTCGAGATGGCGTTCTGCGCCACAACGAAGAAAACGTTCGGCACCCAGGGACTAGGCGTGGGCGCGAAGGTCGGCGTGGAGGATGGGTTCGTCAGGATCGCCACCGGCGTGACCGAGGATCCCGGCGCCCAATCGTTCCCGTAGATCCGGTAAGCCGTCACTGCATCCGCCCCCGGGTTGAGGAGCCAGGAATATCGAATGGACTGGTCCGACCCCGCGAAAGGCAGGACGGACGGGGCCACGGGAGGGTTCACCGACCCACCCAGGGTCACCGCGTTGGAAGCCGTCAAGAGATCGGAAAGGTTGCCTTGGGGATCCACCAGACCCAACTGATAGACCACCGTGCTCCCTTGGGAGAAATTGGAAACCACATCCGACGTTGAATTCTGGCCATAGGGCACCGTAGCGACCAGTACGGGCGTCGCCGTCGGGCTCACGGTCCCGGTCGGTGTCTGGGTCAAGACCACCGTTCGAACGCTCCGATAAAGGGCATAGTGGTCGGGAGTCCCATAAAAACCAGGGTTCCCGCTGTTCCAGGTCAGGTCGAAGGCATTGTTCCCGGAAGAGGCCTGGGCCACTTGAAGATTGGTCGGTGGCGTCGGGGCCAGTTGGAAATAGGGCGGAGAGGGGATCCCGATGGATCCCCCTTGGCCTCCCCCATCCACGGGCTGGACCCAGTACCCGGTGTGGTCCTGCAACGAACTATCCACGACCGGGGTCAGGGTCCAGGAGGCCGAGGGACTGAAGGCCACTGTCGCGAATGCCGTGGGGGTGGGTGTTTGGGTCGCCCCCGGCGTCGGATTGACCGTCGGCGGCCCCCAAGGTCCTTTATAGATCCGGTACCCCGCCACGCCCAGGTTGCCCGCCAAGGCCGGTGCCCATGAAACGGTCACTGCCGTACCTGATAGGCTCGGGGTCACCGTGACGCTTCCCCCTGTGGCCGGGATCAAGTATTGGGTCACCGGATCGGAACTGGTGGTTCCATTGGGATTGACCGCTTGGACGCCATAGACCACCCCGAACTTGGATTCTTGGACCGTATTGTCCAAATAGGTCACCGTCGGGGTCCCAGGGGCATAAACGACCGTGGCGATGGGCGTCCCATCGCGCACCACCTGATAAGCGCTCACCTGCTCCGAGGCAAGGGAGCCGTTCCAAAGGATGTTCATCCCGAAAGGTGACAATGAAATGGACGCGTTGACGGTCACCGGGCCCGGTAATCCCATCGATACCGGGACGCCCGGATCCGTGGAGAAGGGCGGGAAGGCGCTGCGGTTCCCGGCCACGTCGAAGGCCATCACGTAATAGTAATAGGCGATCGCCGCCGAAGGGTCGGCCCCCGCATCCCCGAAGGAATTGGCACTGGTGGTCCCGATCGGGGTCGCGATGACGGTCATGGTGGCCATTGGGATGGCCGTAACCGTCCTTGTTCCTGTCGGGGTCGGCGTCTGGGTCGTCAAACCAAAGCGGAAGACTTGGTAATAAGAGACCGGGAAACTGGCATCCGGGACCTTCCAGGCCAGATCCAGGGCACGGTTATGGATGTTCTTGACCGTGACCGGATAGATCGCGCTGGGCACGGAATAAGGATAGGCCAGGACCGTGGCCGGCGACCCTTCCCCATTTCCGTCCACTCCTGCCACTTGATAGAGGTAGACCCTCCCATTGGTGACTTGGGAATCGGTCAAGACAGGGGTTCCCGGACTTGGAATGGCGCTCATCAGGACCGTTCCCACCGCCACCGGGGTTGCGGTCGGGAACGGAGTGCCCGTTGGCGTTTGGGTATCCTGGAGTTGGCGGTAGACCACATACCCGGTGACAGCGGGGGTGGCGGCCGAGTCCGGGGCCCAGTCGAGGTCCACCCGTCCAGCGACGGGCGTACCGCTGGTCAAGGCCGAAGGGGTCGGTGGCGCGGCATGGAGCCACCCGGCCCCGTAGGAGACCAAAAAGAAAGCGAAAACGCCGAGAGTACGGAAGCCGTGATCATTCATGGGTCAGAAACGTGCCTCCGCGGAGATGGTCCCCTGCCATAAGGAATAGTCCTTCGTGTGGTCAGGGGTGCTGTTCGACAGTTGATAGGTCGTATCGTAGAAATACTCGTTCACCAAGCCAATGCCCACCCTCAGATTCTTGAGGGCATTGTAGTTGAGGTCGATCGTCCCCCGGTAACGCTGGGTCTGCCTTTGGTTGTAGACATAGGCCGATTGGTTGTTCACGAAATCCATGAGCAAGGTGGCCCTGAATTCGATGGCGTCCTGCAATTTGAGCTTCCAGTGGGTGAAGGGCACGTGGATCTCCAGGTTCGGGGCGAATTTCTGGGTATATTCGATGGAGCCCTGGTCCTCCAATTGGGTCGTCAGGGTGTTCGTGGTGGAGAGCCCGAATTGGGTCCCCGTCGTCCTTTGGAACCGGATGTTCCCTTGGGCCTTTTGGTCGATGTCGTAGGGCAGCGTCAAACCATAGGTTTCGCTTTGGGTCTGGTTCGAGATGTTCGCCGAGGTGACCTTGTCCGGCGGCAGCGAACTGTCGTATTGGGTGCTGTCCGAATGGGTGTATTGCAGCTGGGCCGAATCCAGGCTGAACTCGATGTAAGGGATGGTGGCGATCTTCCGGTTATAGACCGTGGTCAGTCCATAGGTATCCCCCACTTGCTTGACCGGATTGGTGCCTTGGGCCAGGAGGCTCAATTGATCGGTCCAAGTGCCCGTGGGCCGGAAATCCCAGACATCGAAAAGCCGGAAGCTCCCATTCAATTGATGGGCGACGGAGCGGGTCCCGTTCAAGGCGATGTCGAATGCGGGCGTGGTCAGCCACTGCTCCTCGAAGGTCAGCGTTCTTTGCCGGTTGAAGGCCGGGATCGAGGCCGTTCCGCTCTCGGTCCGTCCCGCGAAAATGGTCAGGTTCATTTTCTGGAAGGGATCCCACCAAGTCCCCGGGGTCAGGTTCAATGAGTAATTCAGGTTGTTGGCGTTGTTGAACCGCCGGCCGTCGGAGAAGGACACGTAATCGTATTGGTTGCTGCCCGAATAGTCCACGGACGGGATGGCGCCGGGAATGCCCCGATAGACCAGCCCGGCCTTGGGCTGGTAGCGTTCCTGGAAGTTCGTGAATTGAGGGACGGCCGACGCCAAGGACACGGGCACACCCGGGGCATTGGTGTTGCCCACCGCATCGGTCAAGGAATAGGTGAACCCCGGCGTGAAGACCAGGTTCTTCACCAGCTCCGTGGTATTGGTCCAGCCATAGGTCTGGGTCCGCGTGTGCCGTTCATAGGGGGCGTAAATGGGGTTGTCGAAGGTTTGGGTATCCTTGGTGATCGAATAGGATCCCGTGAACTGGTTGGCGCCCCAGGGGATGAAAAAGAGGTCGGGCGGGGCATCGTAGGTCGCATTGGCCGTCCCGATCAATTGCCCCTTGTGGACATTGCCTAGCACCCCCGGTTGGGACAGGTAATAGGGCTGGTAGATGTCGTCCTCCAGATTGGAACTTCCCGACAACCGGAAGGTCGTGATCCTTCCCCAGCCAGGCCCCAGGTCCTTACTGTAGGACAGGCTTCCCGTCGCCGTATCGATCCTCGAATTGGGCAGGGTCAGGAAATATGGGTTGTTCGCCAAGGCCTCCTCGGTGAAAAGGTCCTGCCGGGTGACGGAGAACTGCTGGACGATGGGTTGGGAAAAGACCGAGACCCCGCTGGAGGCGTAGTCCATCCCGACCTGACGCGAATGCTGGAAGTGGGTCGTGGTCTGGTCGATCTGGGTGAACCCCGAATCCACTTCACGATAGCGGGCGTTCACCGTGGCGAAATTATCCCCCAGGGTCAGGGCGGCATTGGCCCTTCGGGCGACGCCGGCACGGACATTGGCGCGGACCCCGCGCAGGTTGTTGATCCACAGGGTCCCGATGTTCGAATTGGGCCCGTTGGGGGAGATGACCCCGAAACTGATCTGGGTAATGCGGTTCAAGAAGGGATTCCCCACCTGTTTCCGGTTCCCTTGGGAGCCGTCCAAGGGAAATCCGACCGACCCCCAGGAGTAAAGGCTCGACTTGCTCGCCTCGTTCAATTGAACGTTGTATTGGAAGTAGTTCTGTTGATCGTTCCCCAAACGGACGAAAAGCACCTCTCCCGGCTGATAGGACCGGATCTGAAGATCGAAATGGAGTTCCTCGAAATCGGTCAGGTCCAGGCCTTGGCTATAGGTCCGGCTGGCGTAATAAATGGGCAGTCCCGAAAGGTCCCCTGGGGGCTCCATATCGGTGGAAGAAAGGTTATAGGTCAGTTTCAAGGCCTTCTCCTTGAATTCGATCGCGCTCGAATCCTGTCCCGCTTGGATGTTCACGAACCGCAAAGTTGGGACGTAGCTCTTGTCCTGGTCCTGGCTGATGGAAGTGACGTCGAATTTCGAGGTGTTCACCGTGACCCCTTGGTTCACATTGGCCGTCGGATCGACCTGGAGCTGCCAGAGATTGTGGGCGAATCCCAGGTTTTCCACGTAAACATCCCCGCTGGCCGGCGAAGCCGTGGCGCCCGCCATCCAAAAACGGATGGCCCGGATGATGCTCGGGTTCGGTAAGCCGACCGTATTGAAGAAATAATTGAAATCCGCCGTGGATTGCATTCCCGGTGCCGCGGAGTAGTTGATCGGGATCTTGATCTGTTTCCAGCCCGACCAATTGGCCTGGATACCATACTCATAATAATTGTCGCTCGATTCGAGGACGTTGTCCGCGTTCATGTCTTGCGTAACGTAATTGGTCCCCGTCCCAATGCTGACCCCTTCTTGGGTCGTGGTTTCTCCCGGCTGTGTGATGACCGTCACGGCTGGATTCGAGTAATAAAAGGATGGGATGCCAAATGTGACTGAGGCCGTCTTGGAAGTCCCCAGATTTGGATCGGCATTCGGCACGCTGGTCAAATTCCCGTTTGTATTCTCGCTGACGATCCCGAAATCGATCATGATCCACTTGGGGTTCCCATCGTTATAGACCCAGGCCTGGAGGAAAGCGGCGTTTGAAAGATCCGTTCCGTTCACCGAAAGGACCTGGCGAAGCCCACCCCAACGTTGGTTGGTCAAGCCTGAATAGGGGAATTGGAGGACCGAAACGAAGTCATTTGGGTTGTTGGTGGTGGCATAGACGTGGCCCCCATAACCCGGCACATCACCGAAACTTTGGCCCGAATTGTCCTTTTGGCCGATCGTCTGGAAGATCACCGAATGGGAATTCGGGGCCCCGTTGTTGTAAAAGCGGATCCGGTTGTTCGAGGCATTCGATCCGGCACCGTATTGGACGCTCCCCAAAAAACCGACCGCTTGGGGCGGTGACGAAACAAGCCACGAGGTCGAGTTGGTGGAGGCGTTGGTGGCATTGTCAATCCCTTCCATGTTGTCGATCAACGCCACCCCTTGTTCCCCTTCAGCGTTGTAGGTATCCGGATTGAAATAGCTCTGAGCCACCTCGGCCGAGAGCTTCAAGGAAAAGGGCGGCTTCCAATTTTCGAGCCCGGGGATGATCCCGAAGATGCTTTGTAGTTCGTCCGGGGTCATGTCGTAGCGGGCATCCGCATCGAACAGTGAAAGTGAATTCGGAGTCGAACCGATCTGCGGAACGTCCTGCGGTTGTTGGGCATCGCTTTCCAAAAAGGTGGACCCCAAGAAGAAGTGGTCCGTCAGGTCATATTCGGCCCGGGCCCCGATGATGTTGTTCTGGTTGAAGGCCCCGAAGGGCGAATATTCATAACTGACCACCACTTGGCTGTCAGGCCGCAGGATGCTCTTATCCGGGAAGTCCAGGAACCCGGAGGTGTAGTCGAAGAAATAATCCACGTCCCGGCGGAGACGTCGGCCGTCGAGGTAAACGGATTCGCTCCCCCGGATGATGTTAAAGCGCCCTAATTGGAAGAAATTCAATTGGGTCTTGTAGCGAATATGCAGCGAATAGAGGCTCGTCGGGGGGACGGTTTGGCTGTAGACATCGGACGGGTTCGCCGCCGAATTGGCCCCTCCGAAAAGGTCCAGGTTGGCGAAGGGCCGTTCCGGCCACAGGAACGAGGAAGGGGCGCTTGGAGCGAGGGCGGTGATGAAATTGGCGTTCAGGACGGTCAAGACGTTCAGGTCCAGGTCCACGTTGTAGACCCAGGGATTGGCCGCGCCGACCTGGGAAACCCCCTGGCCCGTTTGCAGGATGTTATTACTTCCCTGGGAGATGACCTGGAAAAGGAAATCCGGATCCTGGTCCGGCGGAACGATCTTATCCCGGCCCAGGTCGTAATAATTCGGGAGATAAAGTGGGCTCATGGCGATGGCATTGGGCGATGAGATCCCGGTCCCGTTATTGTTGTCCTTGATCATGTGGGCCGCATTGGAGATATTCCCATCGTCCGGCACCTTCAATCCCGATGTGAAATCCAATGTCTGTGATGCTCCCGAACCCGTCAAAGCGATCACCTGACCTGTCCGGGACGTATAACCCACCGCGATCTGGGCGGAAAAAGAAAGGGCGCGGGTGAAGGTGATGACCCCCGTGTTGTAATCGATGGTGTAGTCACGGCCCGGGAGCCAGTGCTCATAGGCATTGTTTGGACCCCCAAAGTTGGGCCCGATCGGATTGATCGTACCGATCCCGCTATTCACCCAGATCTGCTCACTGTTGGGGGCCGGCAAGGCACCGTTGACCGTTTGACCGGTGGTCGGATCGACGTAAGCGGTGTAGGCGCGCGTGATGAGGAAGTAGCGGAGCGGGATATAGGTGATGTCCGGGATGACCTTGTCCACCTGAAGGGAGTTCCCTTTGAACACCTTCGTCTCGGCGATGCCCTTCGTCTGGGCGAAAAAACCCGTAAAACGGAATTGGTCGAACTTCAGTTTGGTCTGGAGCCCGAACAGCTGTTTGCTGAAACCGGCGAATTCGGTATTGGGAAGCAGCAACTGCAAGTCGCCGAAGGCCACTTCCTGGACCGGGCTGTCTTCGTCCCCATGGTATTTGATCGAGATATCCTGTTTGCTTGTATCCACGCCCCCGGCCCGGTTGACGTCGCTGTAGTCCACGTTCACGTCGACGTTCTTTCCAACCTTACCTTGGAGCTGAACCACCAATTCCTGGTTGATCAGGGTGGTATCCACCTCATTGGGGATGCCGTTGACGACGTCCCGGTTGAAATGTTGGAAAGAGAACTGGGCGTCGATCTTCTTGTAACCCTGGATGGACAATTGGGTATCGGCCGGAAGTTGAAGATTGACGAGGTTCCGTTCCGGGATGGTCAGGGTCTTCTCCTCCTCCCCCTCCTCGGCCCCCAAGGTCACCGGAGCGGAGGTTCCCGCGGCGAAGGCCAGTCCCGCGGCCGATGCGTTCACTTCGTCCGACATGGGGCCCTGGCGTCCCAGGGCATCCGTGGCGGCCACCACATAGAAATAATCGTTGCCGTTCTTGGGGGGCGTGGGACTTTCCGTTTCCCCGTCCAGGAAAGAATTCAAAAGGACCGGCGATGGGTTCAGGGCCTTGTAACCGAAACCCGGGAGGAGGGATCGATAGACGGTATAGAAGGAAACGGGGGAAGAAGCGGACGCCTTGTCCCATGTCAGATGGACGCCATCCGGTAGCACTTCGACCTTAAGTCCCGTAGGCGCCAGGGGTGGCCGGGCGGGAAGAACGGCCGGGCGGCCGTTGCCTTGGGCCTCCGAGGTCGTGGACGCGTTGGGAACGGCCGTAGGCGTCTTGGAGGTCCCTACGACCGCATCGAGGATCCGGATCTCTTCATCGGGACTCACGGTCAGGTCGGGCGTCGGGGTCGGCTCGGCCCCAAGCCGTGAAAAGAAGGAGAGGACAAGCATCCAGGAAAGGAACGCCAAAAAGGGTTTAAGGGTGGATAGGTGTCGTTTCATGGTTCTCTCGAATGGCCATCGGAAGGCCCCGGTTCATTCCAATCCCAGGATCTTCCGAAGCTCCTCCAATCGTTCCCGACTGACCGGGAGCTTCGTCTTCAATGGATCCGAAAGGACCGCCAGGTACTTACGGTCCCCTTCATGTTCCAGTTCCTTCAAAAAATCCAGGTTAACAATGGCGCTCCGGTGAATGCGGAGGAACTTCTTGTCATCTAGGCGTTTTTCCAGCATATCCAGGCTGTCATCGGCCAGGAGTTCCTGGCCTTCGACCAACAGGATGGCGTAATGGTCCCGCGCCACGACCGCCGAGATGCTGGATGGGTCGAAGACCCGGTACTTGGAGCCCGTCTTGACCGCCATGCGTTGGGGGTTCTGTCCCTTCTCCCATTTTTCCAGCAACCCTTGCAACTGATCCAAGGATCGCGGCGATTTGCGTTTGCGGACCTTTTCCACCGCTTCCTTGAGGCGCTCGGGTGAGACAGGTTTGACCAGGTAATCGGTGGCCGAAAGCTCGAAAGCCTTCAGGGCATGTTCACTGTAAGCCGTCACGAAGACCACCGCCGGACCGTCACCGCCCCAGGTCTTGGCGACCTCCAACCCGTTCAGCTCGGGCATCTCGATGTCCAGGAAGACGACCTCGGGCTGTAGTTTCTCCGCCATCTGCAGGGCCTCCACCCCATTGGAAGCCTCCCCTACGACCTTCAGGTCCTTCAATTCGCCCAACATCCTTGACAAGCGTCCCCGGGCCGGGGCTTCATCATCAACGATCAGGACCCGCATGTCGGCCTCCCTCATGGGTGTTTTCATCGTAGACCAAAGGCAAGCGCAGCTCGACCTCTGTCCCGGCCGGATCCCGGGATCCGATCCTCAGGCTTCCTGCTTCCCCATACTCGAGCGCCAATCGTTTGCGCCCGTTCTCCAAGGCGGTCCCGGACCCTGCGTAAGGCGACTTACCGAGACCCACCCCGTCATCCTCCACCCGGATGACCAAACCACCCGCCTCTTTCCCACAGGAGAGCCAGATCTGCCCCCCTTTGGCCTTGGAGGACAGACCGTGCTTCACGGCATTCTCGACCAAGGGTTGGAGGATCAACACCGGGACCAAGGGAGCGGCCAGCTCCAATTCCTTTTCGACCCGGAAGGTCACCTTCAGCCGCTTGCCGAACCGGGCTTGTTCGATCTCCAGGTAGTCGCGGCAGAAATCCAGCTCCTGGCGGAGCGGATGCCGGGTTTTCCGTCCGGCGGCCAGGACCCCTTGAAGGAGCCCCGAGAGCTTGACCACCATCTTCTCGGCCTTCTTCGGGTCCTGGGAGATCAATGCCGCCACCGTGTTGAGGGTATTGAAAAGGAAATGGGGGTTCATTTGGTCCTGCAGCCGTGTCAGGAGGGCACGCAAGCGCTCTTTCTCCAGGGCTTCCGCCCTTAACAAATGGTGTTGGGCCGTATCCCGCAGGTCCAGCCAGGACTTGAAGACGAAGCAGACCAAAAGAAGGGTCCAGACCCAAAAGATCTCTTGGCCGTAATATTCCCATTTGAACTGGGGGACGATCGGGTCCCCTTCATAGAAAAAATTGATACCCGCGACCATGATCCGAAGCGCCAGATAAAGTCCGGGAGGCGCCAGGAACGCCAAAAGAAGGAGGAACCAACCCGTCCCGTGGCGCGGAGGGGTCCGGGCCACCCTTTTCGCCCATGCCCTTTCCAGGACCAGATAGAACCAGGCGACCACCAATCCAAGGGAACAAACAAAGGTGGCCTCCAGAAAGTTCCAGCCCCACCTAAAAAGGATCGAGGCCCAAGAATGTCCCCCAAAGAATGCGGAGACCGCGAAGGTCCAAAGGGGGTTCAACGCCAAAAGCAGCTTGAGGCTTGACAAAAGAAAGGAACGATCGAAATCGATGACGAACAGATCTTTCCAGGTCCGGTTCGACGGGACCCGGCCGACCGGCTTTTCGGTCAGGACACCGGGGACCGGTGCCATCGGAATGGTCTTTTTCGAGGTTTGGATCATGCCACTTCCGTTCGTTCCGGGCCCCACAGTGGGTTCCGGCTGGTTCACCACCTAAAGAATAGACCAACCGCTTGAACGGGGTCGGCACCATGCCCCGAACCGCCGAAAAGCGCGCCCAAAGGGGCGTTTGGCCTATGTTATACTGCGTTTTCGAGGGGCCAAACCCTTCTTCGTCCGGGAAAACGCACAAGCCCGAACCCAAACCGATCCAAAGGCCCGGGATTGAAAACGATCCACGCTTACGTCCTCAAGGAGATGTTCCCATCCTTCCTCCTGAGCGTCTCCCTCCTGACCCTTCTGTTCATGGTCAACAAGGTCTTCCTGTATTTGGACCTGGTCCTCAGCAATAAGGTCTCCCTGGGCCAGACCCTATTCCTCTATTTGAGCCTCCTTCCCTTCATCCTTTCCCTGACCATTCCCATGGCCATGATGGTCGGGACCCTGCTTTCCTTCGGACGTTTAAGTTCCGACATGGAGGTCACGGCCTTCAAAAGCGGCGGCGGCCACCTCTTTCACCTTATCGCTCCCATCCTGTTCCTGGGGGTCGGGATGACGGCCCTGATGCTTTTTTTCAACGACCGGATCATGCCGGAGGCGAAGTTCTTCTTCAAGAAGACCGAATTCGACATCGTCCGGAACAAGGCCGATGTGGCCATCCGCGAGAATGTTTTCATCGACCAGTTCGAGGGACATCAATTCATCATCGGACGCAAAGACCCTTCCGGTACCCTTTCGGACATCAAGGTCTTCGATCATTGGGCACCCGGGGCCACGGTCCAGACCACCTTGGCCAGGACCGGTTCGGTCTCCACCGACCAGAAGAATTACCAGGTTTTCTTCGACCTGCGGGACGGCGTCATGTCCTGGGCCAACAGCAATTTCCACACCTACAACCGCCTTTTCTTCGACCGCTACACCATCCGTCTCAAACTAGAAGGGCGGATCCCGGGCAGCAACGACCTGAAGAAGGATTATGAGGAAATGGACCTCCCGGAGATCCGCCGTTCCATCGGAACGGAGACCGATCCCGAACGGATCGACCATCTACGGGCCGAATTCCAGAAAAGGCTCGCCCTGCCCTTCGCCTGCCTGATCCTCCCCTGGTTTTGCGCCCCCTTGGGGTTGTGGCTCCGGTCCAAGGGTTTCATGGGTTTCGTCCTGGGCCTGATCCTCATCTTCCTCTATTACCTGATGTTCATCTTCGGCCAGACCATGAGCAACGAAGGGCGGCTTTCCCCGTTCCTGGGGCTTTGGGGGGCCAACCTGGTCCTGGGAGCGGGCGGCTTCCTGGTCTATTTCCTGGCCGTGACCGAACGCCCCCTCTTCAGGCGGCGGGCCACCGGAAAACAATGAGACTCTTGCCCCGTTACATCCTTTCCGAATTCCTCAAGCCTTTTTTCCTGGCCCTCGGGGGATTTGGGGTCATCTTCCTGCTGGCCCAGGTCTTCCAGGAACTGCAGTTGCTGCGGGACTTCAAACCGCCCTTCGGGACCGCCCTTCTCTATTTTTCCTATTTCCTCCCCGCCTTCCTGGTCCAGGTCATGCCGCTGGCCTGTCTCTTCGGGGTCCTTTTCACCCTCAGCCTCTTCTCCCGCGGCAACGAGCTGATGGCCATGCGATCCGGGGGCGCGAACATCCTTTCGGTGGCCCTTCCCCTCCTTTTCGCGGGAGCCCTCATCGGGACCTTTTCCCTTCTTTTCAATGAAACCATCGTCCCTAAGGCGGAAGAATTGAAGACCCAGGTCCGCGACGTCCGGATCAAGCACCAACCGGAGACATCCTTCAACAAGATCCGCCAGAACCTTTCCTTGGTGGGGGCCGATGGGCGGCTCTACCACATCGGCACCTTCGACGGGGCGCAGAACACCCTGGCCGACTTTTTGATGCTGGAATTCGGGCCGGACGGGCATATCCGGACCCGAGTGGATGCCAAGAGCGGAAGTTACGAGAACGGGGAATGGATCTTCCGGACCGGGACCCAACGCGTTTTCGACGGGAACGACGACGAGATCGGTTCGACCAATTTCGACACGCTCTCCCTGGCCCTACCGGAGGATCCCAGGGACTTCCTGAAGGAACAACGCGAAGCGCAGCAAATGAACTACAAGGAACTTTCCGCTTACATCGGCCGGTTGCGAAAGAACGGCATGGACGTCCATAAGGAGGAGGTCTATCTCTTCTACAAATTCGCCTCGCCCTTCGGTTGCGTCATCCTCGCGCTTTTGGGAGTACCCTGGGGCTGGACCATGCGGAAATACACCGGAGGCGTCCTTTCATTCGCCATTTGTCTGATCGTGGGGCTTGTTTACATCGGGGGGATGGAGATCGGACAACACCTGGGGGAATCGGGGGTCGTCAGCCCCTTCCTTTCGGTCTGGGTGGTCAACCTGATCTTCGCGGCCGCCACGCCCTTGATGCTCCTTTGGAAGAACAAGTAGCGGTTCATCAGACGATCCGGATGAACAGGCCCCTCTGGCGGGCCAGGGCCAATGTCCTCTCCTTCTCCAACAGGAAACACTTCCCGGCCTCGATCACCATCCCGGCCGCCTTGGACCGGGACAAGGCCTGGAGGGTCGCCGGCCCGACCGCGGGAACATCGAAACGCCAATCCTGATGGGGGCTGGCGACCTTGAAGAGAACGGCCCCTTTTCCGCCCCACCGGCCCGCCCGGCGAATGGCCTCATCGGTCCCTTCAGCGCCTTCCACCGCCACCACCGCCCCCTTCTTGACCAGGAGGGTCTGTCCGATCCCCTCCCGCGCCAAGATGCGGGCCTTGCGAAGGCCCCACTCCAGCGCCTCCGATGCCCCCGGGCGCCCCACCGACTCATTCTCCTTGGCCAAAAGATGCGTCAAGGCCTTACGGGAGTCCATCAGGTCGATCCCGTCTTTCTTTAGCTCTTCCCCGATCCCCTTGAGGATCGTTTCCCCGGACCGGTCCTTTAAACGGGCCAGGAGGTGAATGGCGCGCCAATCCAACCTGGGATCCTTCAAAGCGGAAGAATGTTGGACCTTCCCTAACATGACGGCCCTTCGAACACCCTGCTTTTTAAAAAAGGAGATCAAAGAGCCCAATTGACCGACCGAGATCCAAAGGCACCCGGGGAGCCGTTTTTCCAGAACGGTCGGGGCCGCTCCTTTTATAAGGGCCGCCACGATGCGGTCTTGGGAATGCCGGGGCGAACGGACGAACTCCAGCGGGAGACGGCCCGCTCCTGCGATCAGACCGATGGATGAAGAAATGGACATTTAACGGACGATCCCGCGGGTGGCCAGGGCCAGGAATTCCAGGATCTGGCCGACCTCGGCGGAACCGGGAAGTTCGGTCTTGAGGGCCGCCATGGCTTCCTTGAGGGTCAGGTTCTTTCGAAAAATGATCTTATGCGCCTGTTTCAAGGCCTCGATCGAATCCTTGGAAAAACCGTTCCGTTCCAGCCCGACCTGGTTCACCCCGTAGATCTTCAAGGGCTCATCCCCGGCGATCATATAAGGAACGATATCCTGCACCACCCGGAAACCGCCCCCGATCATGGCGAAACGGCCGATCCGGACGAACTGATGGACCGGGGTCCCGCCACCCACGGTCGCATGGTCCTCGATGACCGCATGGCCGCCCAACATGACCCCGTTGGCCAGTTTCACGTCGTCCTGTATCACGCAGTTGTGGCCTACATGGGCCTGGATCATGATCCAGTTGCGGTTCCCGATGACCGTCTTGGAGCCTTCCCCGGTGCCCGGATTGAGGGTGGCGTATTCGCGGATGATGTTCTCATCCCCGATCTCGAGGAATGTGGTCTCCCCTTGGAACTTCACGTCCTGGGGTTCACTACCGACGACCGCGCCCGTAAAGACGCGGTTCTTTTTTCCCAACCGGGTGTGGCCCACGACGACACAATGGGCCCCGATCTCGGTCCCTTCGCCGATCTCGACATAGGGGCCGATGATGGAATAGGGACCGACCGAGACACCTGGCCCCAGCTTGGCGGCCGGGTCCACGAGTGAGGTCGGATGAATGCCCAAGGGTGCGGGAGCCACCTAGAACACCTTTTCCCGTTCCACGATGGCACAGGTCAATTCGGCCTCAACGGCCACTTTGCCGTCCACCAGGGCCTTCCCATGGATCTTGCCGACCTTGGAGCGGAGAGAAAGCACCTCGATCTCGAAACGGACCTGGTCCCCCGGCAGGACGGGTTTTCGGAACCGGGCGTTATCCACACCCGCTAAATAGAGGATCTTCCCGGCGTTGGAAGGGTCGATCAGGAAACAAACCCCGCCGGCCTGGGCCATGGCCTCGATGACCAGGACACCCGGCATGATGGGATGACCGGGGAAATGCCCCTGGAAGAAAGGTTCGTTCGCGGTGACGTTCTTGATGGCCACGACCCGCTTGTTGAGCTCCAATTCCAGGATCCGGTCCACCAACAGGAATGGATAGCGGTGCGGAAGGATCTTTTGGATCGCTTGGATATCGTACATTTTTTCCTCGCTTGTTTCATTTTGGGGCGTTTTCCCGAATCGCTCCAGGATCGCCTTGGCCAGCTCGACATGGTACCGGTGGCCTCCCTTGCGGACGGTCACCTTGGCCCAAAGGGGCCTGTTGAGGAGGGTCAGGTCCCCCAGCAGGTCCAACGTTTTATGCCGCACGACCTCGTCCTCGAAGCGGGCCGGGCCGTTCAAAAGGCCTTTTTTCCCGAAGACCATGGCGCATTCCAGGCTCCCTCCCTTGATCAGCCCTTGGCGGCGCAGGTGCTCGACCTCTTCCTCGAAGCAAAAGGTACGGGCCGATGCCAGTTCTTCCTGGAAATGGGAGGCTGTTAATTGAAAGGTCCGGTTCTGATCCTCCAAGCCCGGGTAAGGGAAGGAAGTGGTCACATCCAAGTGAAGGCCCTCCGCCGGTTCGGCCTTGGCCAGCACATCTCCCCACTTCAGCTCGATCGTTTCGGTGACCCGGATCGGGGAACAAGCTTGTCCCTGGTCCTGGGTCCCGGCCTTCTCCAGAAGATCGCAAAAGGAGCGTGAACTCCCGTCCATGATGGGCATTTCCTCGCCGTCCATCTCCACTTTCAAGTTGGTGATCCCCAGTCCTTGGACCGCGGCCAGGAAGTGCTCGACGGTGTGGACGATCGCATTCTTCTCGCCCGAAAGGGCGGTCCCGCGGGCCGTACTGGAAACGGCAAAGGGGGTCACGGGTATCTCCACCCCCAGGTCACTGCGGAAGAGCTTGAGCCCTGAGCCGGCGGGCAGGGGGGAAACCTTCACGAGGCATTTTTTCCCCGTGTGGAGGCCCGTTCCCTCGAAGGTAAAAGGACGGCCGATGGTCTTTTGATTGGGAAGGTCAACCGCCATGGGTCTGGTTCCCTTTCAGTCCCTCCAATTCCCTCTCTAGGGAACGGATACGCCGGAGCATCTCGGGCAACTGGCGATAGGCCGCCACATTTTTCATTTCGGCGGTCATGGTATTGTGAGGGGCGCCGAAATAGACGCCCTTTTCCGGGATGTCCTCCATAACCCCCGTGCGCGTCGCCAGGACCACCTGGTCCCCGATCTTGATATGGCCCGCCAAACCGACTTGGCCGCCCATCACCACCTGGTCCCCGACCTGGGTGGAGCCGGAGATACCGGTGAGGGCCGCCATGACCGTATGCTTCCCGATGACCACGTTGTGTCCGATCTGGATCAAGTTATCCAATTTGGTCCCCTGCCCGATCCGGGTGGTTCCCAGGACCGCCCGGTCCACGCAGGTATTGGCGCCCAGTTCGACATCGTCCTCCAGGACCACGTTCCCCACCTGGGGGATCTTGCGGTAGCCGGCCCCCTCCTTGGCGAAACCAAAACCGTCCGATCCCACCACCGCGCCCGGCTGGAGGATGACCCGATGGCCCAGGACGCACCCCTCCCGGACCACCGAGTTGGGATAAAGGCGGCATCCATCCCCGACCACGGACCCTTCGCCGATGAACACACCTGGGAAAAGGACCGAACCGGCCCCGACCCTGGCCTTTTCACCGATGAAAGCACCTGGCATGACCGTCGCCGATGGATGGACCTGGGCCGAAGCACAGATCCAGGAACCGGCTTGGACCCCAGTCGGAAGGGGCGTTTCCGGATGAAAAAAGGCAATGGTGCGGGCCAGGTCCGAATAAGGATTCTTGCTCAACAACAGGGGCTTGGACCATCCAGGAACGGGCTCACCGCAAAGGATGGCCGAAGCCCGGGTCGAAAGGGCGGCCTTGAGGTATTTCGGGTTGGTCACGAAGGTCAAATGGCCTTCGGTCGCCGATTCCAACGGAGCGACCCCCTTCAGGAGGGTTTCCCCATCCCCCTCAAAGGAGGCCCCCAATTCGGCGGCCAAACTCTTCAACGTGAAGGAAACGCCCATCCTGTCGGCTCCGGGAAATTATTTCTTATCGTCCGAATCGTCCTTCATTTTCTTGAAGCGCTCCAGGATATCTTTTGTCAGATCGACCTGGGAGGCGTTGTAAACGACCTTCGAGGAATCCAGGACCAAGTCCACATCCTTTTGTTTCGCCACTTCCGCCACGATGGGCTTGATCTCATCCACCAAGGCCAGGGTCATCGCGCTTTCTTTGTCCGAGATCTCGTTACGGATCTGGGCGTCCCTTTTCTTATATTCGGCGAATTTTTCGTCGAACTCCCTTTGCTTTTTCGCCTTCATCTTGGCCGAGATCGCCGACTTTCCGGTCAGTTCCTTGTTCAGGTCGTTCAGCTCCTGATAGGCATCGCTAAGGTCGTCGGTTTTTTGCTTCTCCCACTTGGCCAACTTCTCCTTGGCCCGCTGGGTCCCGGGGTATTCGTTGAAGACCTGGGACATATCGACAACGGCGGTCTTGAAATCATGGGCGAAAACCGCGGACGTTAGAAGGAAAAGCACGGCAAAGGTGATCGAACGCATGGCAACTCCTGGACTGGAATGGATTCGTGGAACGAAAATATTACACAATTAGGACGACAGGGACAACCAAAGGGGTCAACCCACCCTAAATTCGATGAATTTTTCCATGATCTCACGGAAATGGGGGTGCATATCCCTGAACCGCAAGCCGTATTCATATTTCCCGTGGTTTGGAAAATTGGCGTGATTGGCCCGGACCACCTCGGCTTCCGCCCGAACGACCTGCTTGAATTCCTCCAGCGGGAACTCGACCTCGAGCAGGGAACCGATCTCGATGTAGTTCTTGGTCGCAAGGAAGAACCCCGTCCGGCTGACGTTGGACATCAGGTTGTTCCCATTGTGGAGCTCGGATTCCGGTGGTTCCCCTGACGGGGAATTCATCAGCCGGAAGCGGATGTGGATGCGGACCGGGAACCGCGCGGCGATCCGCTGGTCCGAATGGGGGGAAGAAGGGATCATCCTGGCTCCTTTTTCAGGAAGTCGTGCAATTTATCAAGGTCCTCGGGATAGACCGGGATCAATTGAATGCCACAGTGGAACCCGTTCCCAGCCCCATCCTTACGGCACCAGACCACCTTGGCGACGGAGCGGATCCTTCCCGTTTCCGGCAGGTCCAGCTCCAATTCTAGGACGTCCCCTCGTTGAAAGGGTTGGGTGCTCGCGATCTGGAGCCCGCTGGAGGAAAGGTTATTGAGCTCGGCCTCGGAACCCAAAGAGGGGTCCTGGACGTCCTTTTCCAAGCGTTGGAGATCGAAGACCTTGAACCGGACCGGAAGGCTCAGCAGGACGCGGTCTTCCCTTCTTTTTTCCAGATCCATGACACCGTCCAAAAGCAGATTGCCCTTGGACGCCATTATGGCACGGAAGGAGAGGGGACCTATTTAAAAAGAGGCGGGACTCAGAGGAAGAGAAGGACGGCGGTCACCACGGCCGTAGCGCCGACGGCTAGGACCTTGACGGTATTCGAGGGTTTTTGTTTTTGATTGTCGACGTTGGATATCTTCATGGCATCAAAGGGGCGTCCATAGCTCCAGAACTCCTCCTCATTGACCTCCGGTTTTTCCTGGGTCACGGCTCCCTGTCCGGCGCTGGCGACCGCCGGTTGGGCCGTGGAAGCCCCCGCCGCCATGCCGGAGAAAGGCATGAAGTTCACGCGTCCCAAGCTCGGGTTATAGGCCCCGTCATAAATAGTCCGCATGATCTGTTGGGCGTCCGCGATACGGAAGTCGTTGTTCGGGGCCAAAAGGGTCTTCGCCGAATAGTTCACCATGTTGTACTTGAGGTTGTTGTAAATGCGGTTCCCGGTGACGGTGGGAGTGCCGAAATCTTTCAGGTAGAAACCATAGTTGTTGTTGTAGATGTCGTTGTTGGAGATGACCGGGTTCGCCGTGGCGTCCAGGAGGGCGATCCCCACGCTGTTGGCGGTGATCTTGTTGGCCATGATCTTGGGCTGGGAGTTGCCCATGATCTCCACGCCGCTCTTGGCCCCGAAGAGAATGCACTGGCTGATGGTGGGGGAGGAACCGTTGCAGACCACCCGCCCTCCCTTGATCGTACTGACTTGGAGGACGGAGTTCATCGGGTCGGAGTTATAGAAATAGATGGCGCCCCAGAGGGAGCCCGCGGTTTGGGGGGTGAAGGAGACCCATCCCGTGGAATTGCCGATGGCACGCAAGCCGCCACGGACCACCAAATTCGGGGTGGAGCCGACCTTGGCGCCGGCTGGAACGGCGAACTGGACCTCGACCCCGGCATCGATGGTCAGGGTGGCACCCGGAGCGATGGTGACATCGCTCTGGATGACATAGGGACTGTTGTCCTTGGTCCATTCCGTGGAGGTGGAGATCGTTCCGCTGACCGAGGTCGGGCCCGCCGCGAAGCTCTGCGGGGCGAATCCCAGGATCAGGGCAAAGGTTAAAATCGATATCCACAGTTTCATGGAACGGCCTCTTTTCAAGGTTTTGTTGAAAAAGCAGCTAAAGTCTAACAAATGGGTTTTTCTTTGCAAAGTCATTTCCCCCAACCGCCGAAAAGGGGGACCGACGGGACCTTCGACCTTGGGATGCCGAGGGCGGTTTAACCGGAAACCTAAAAGCGTTAAAAGGAACGATTTGAAACCGGAACGGGTCCGTCACCGAGGTCGCTCACGGTCCCTCAGGGCAAAGACCGGATCAAGTCCAACCGCTCTTCGGATCGTTCGTGGCTGAAAGGATTGTCCGCCGATCGAACGCGAGGTTCGATCGGGGATCGGAATGGTGGAGGTGGTGGGAATCGAACCCACGTCCTGAAAAACATCCGTAATGGGCCCTACGTGCGTAGCTCAAGAAAGAGTCTCGCCCCCCGCTCGCTCTCGAGCGGCCGGCGGAGAGCCAGCCCCATTGGTTCTCGTCCGCCCATCGGTGGAACAACCCTGTGGCGGACCAGCCTACTGCTTACGTTCCCTCCCCCTAATAGGCATCAAAGGCGGAACGCTAACCGCTTAAGCGGCCAGAGCTAACTGATTGTCGGCAGTTAAACCGTTGCCATGTTTGACGAGCGATGGCGCCTCGACACGCACCCAAAAGTTCAGTCTCCCAGTCGAAACCGGTCACCCCCATAAAATGAACCACAAAATTCAAAAAGACATTTTATGGTGCCCTGGCCTTCCGGCGAGCAACAGGAGCCGGATGCTTTGCACAGGGTACGGATCTTGTGACCCTCAGGACATCCACCCAGCAAAGCCGGGTGGAATGTTTGGACCGAGGGCATGAAATATTAGATCTTTATGCCCAACTTCTCAAGGATGGACGGGATATCCGCCAATTCCACGTGTTTCAACCAGAGATCGTCCGGATAGATGAGGACATTGGCCCCTTCCTCGCAGACATCCAGGCACTTGCTCTTGGAAACCCGGATCCGTTTGGCCTGTCCGGCGGCCTTCACCGCTTCCTTCAATTTTTCCGACAGTTCCTTCCCGCAGAAGGTGGCACCGCAGGAGACCCGTTCCCCCGGTCCCCTTTCGTTAACGCACACGAAAACATATTTCTCAAAAGCCGGTTTGCTGGACTCCATGTCACTCCCCCATCACTTTGATAATGAGACGCTTCTTTCGTTGGCCGTCGAACTCCGCGTAATAGACCTGCTGCCAGGGTCCAAGGTCCAATCGGCCCTTGGTCACCGGGACAACGACCTGATGATGGACCAACATGCTCTTCAAATGCGAATCGCCATTGGTTTCCCCGGTCCGGTGATGGCGGTAGCCGTCCTTGTAGGGAGCCAGTTTTTCCAGCCATTCGTCGATGTCCTGGATGAGGCCATCCTCCGCATCATTGACATAGACCCCCGCGGTGATGTGCATGGCCGAGACAAGGACCATTCCCTCCTGGACCCCGCTCTTTTGGACCGTTTTTTCGACATCATGGGTGATGTTGATATATTCCCGGTGTTTGGACGTAGCGAAGGTCATGTACTCGGTCAGAAATTTCACGGTTCCCTTATCCCTTCAGGACCAACAGCAACCCTAGGAGAAGCAATATAGCGCCCACGCCCCTCCCCTTCCAATCCCGCCGTTCCTTCAAGTGAAAGACACTCAGGAAGAAGGCCACTACCATGCTCACGCGAAAGAGCGGGCTCACCCGGCTCACAGGAATATGGAAGAGTGCCAGGTAAAAGGTCACCGTCCCCAGGAAGGAGAAGAAAGCCAAGTCGCGGTTGGTCCAAATGTTCTTGCCCAACCTGGAAAAAGACCCGGATGGCCCCTGTTGAACGGAAAGCGCCGTGGTCAGGCAGGCACCGGACGCGAAACAGAACGCCGCGTGACTAAAGGGGCTCCCAAGGCCGATCACCGACTTACTGAAGAGGTTCCCCACCGTCCCCGCCAGCGCCGCCGCCAGTCCCCACCAAGACCAGTGGTCACGATAATAAAGCCAGACGGCCCCCGCCACCACCAGCAGGATACCGGCCACCAACCAGGGTGTTACCCTTTCCCCCAGGAACGGGACCGCCAGCAGGACCGTGAAGAAGGGTGCGGTGTTGGCCAAAGCATAGGTCGAATAGTAATCTCGACGGGACCCCCGGGCCAAGGTCCAAACGTTCAACGATTCCAACAGCCCAGCCAGGGCAGTGAAAGCCCACCAACGGGCCGGGAGTGGCCCGGCGCTTACGAACGCCAGGGGCAACAGTAAGATCACCACGCCCCAGCGGACCGAGGCCGCGAAGGGCAAGGCTCCCTCGGTTTGAACTCGCCCCTTGATGCGGGAGGTCCATAGGGCATTGAAGGTCCCCGAGGCCAGGGCGCAAAGGGACCAGATCATGCTAACGCCACCAGGACCAGACCCACCAGGATCAATCCCCCGCCCAAGGCCTTATGCTTCCAATCCTTCCGCTCCTTCAACAAGAAGTAACTAAAAAGGAAGCCGAAGAGAAGATTGGCGCGGACCAAAGGATTGATCTTGGAGGCGGGCGCATGGGCTAGGGCCACATAAAAAAGGACCGACGCCAGGAAAGACCAAAAAGCGGGAGCCAGGACCCCCCGCCATTCCTTACGCATCACCTTGGGCCGGAGGGCCGAATGGGCCAAACTTTCCAATGGGATAAGACAAAGGGCCCCGATCCCGAAGGACCAGAAGGCGAAGAAGAGGGGCGGTGAATCCGCCAAGGCCATCTTGTTCACGATGACCCCAGCCGTTGAAAAGACGGCGCCCCAAAGTCCACCCCAGGACCAGGCTCCCAAACGGTGGAAAACGAAGGCTCCCAACCCGATCAAGACACCCCCCAAGACCAAGGAACCCGACTGGGATTCCGGCAGGAACAATGGCGCGGCCAGGACCGTAAAAAAAGGGGTCAGGTTATAGAAAGCATAAGTCGTGTAGTAATCGGTCTTGACCCCTCGCACCAGCATCCAGGTGCGGAGTCCCTCGAAAAGGCCGGCCAAGAGGGTCAGTCCCCACCACTTGAGGGAAAGCGG
This sequence comes from bacterium, assembly GCA_035549195.1. Lineage (NCBI taxonomy): Bacteria > bacterium. Next base: position 140,225 of record DASZRK010000080.1, on the reverse strand, counting down.
CCAAGTCCATTGATAGATGGCGAGCGGCAGGAGAAAAAGGGCGGTCAAGAGCCGGAAGACAAGGGTGAATTCACGGGGGGAGAGGCGGACCAGGACTTTCTTGGAGATGGCCGTCCAAAGGGCATTGAAGAATCCGGCGATCACCGCCATCCAAAGCCAGATCATGGAATTTCAGCCAATGGGTTCTTCGTCGAATTGTTCCTTGTCGTTCAAGACCCACGACTTCATCGAGGCGAATTTTCCTTTTTGGATGGACATGATGACATAGGAAAATCCGGGCCAGGCCGCCTGCCGATCGGTCTCGGAAGCCTTATCAGGATGGTCCGGATGCGAGTGGAAGATGCCGACCACATCAAGACCCTTTTGGCGAGCCAGGGCCTCACCCTTCATATAATCCTTGGGGTCCATGTCGTAGCGGGTCTCAGGCTTGTGTTTGTTGAGATTCCCGCATTCAAAAATCTCGGTCACAAGCCGTGTCTCCCCGGCCTTTCCGAACATGAGCCCGCAGATCTCATGGGGGTAGCCCTTTTCCCCGATCGCAAGCATTTGGTTCCGCGCGCCCTCATCGAATCGGATCATTATTCCCACACCCTTGTGGAAAGATATTTGTCCCCCGAATCCGGGAAGATCGTGACGATGCAGCCTTTTTGGATGCGCTTGGCCAATTGAACACATCCCGCCATGGCGCCGCCGCTCGAGAGACCACCCAAAATACCCTCCTGGCGGGCAAGTTTTTTGACCCATTCATAGGCTTCATCGGTATCGATCGGGATGTTCTCGTCGTAGGCCTTTGGGTCATAGATCCCAGGAACGATGGAAGAAGCCATGTGTTTCAACCCCTCCAAACCATGGAAAGGCTGAGCGGGTTCCAGCGCGATGATCTTGGCGGAAGGCTTCAATTCCTTGATCCGGTGCCCCGTTCCCATCAAGGTCCCGCTGGTGCCGATGGTGGCCGCGAAATGGGTGATGCGGTCGCCCAACAATTCCATGATCTCTTCGGCCGTGGTCAACCGGTGGGCCTGGGGGTTCTCCGGGTTGTTGTATTGATCGGGCACAAAATAGCGTCCCGGGTCTTGCTGATAGAGCTCGCGGGCCAATCGGATGGCGCCGTCGGACCCTTCCATCTCGCTGGAATAATGGACCTCGACATTGAAGGACTTGAGGATCCGCTTGCGCTCGTCGCTGACGTTGGCCGGGACGGCCAAGGAAACCTTGTAACCAAGGGCCGCGCCGATCCAGCCATAGGCAATGCCCGTATTACCCGAGGTGGCGTCCAAGATGGTCTTGTCTTTCGTCAGCTTCCCGCTCTTGATGCCTTCCTGGATCATTCGAAGAGCCGGACGGTCCTTGACCGACCTCCCCGGATTGAAGTTCTCCAGTTTCGCCCAGAGTTCGACACCCGGAACCCCATGGCTGTGGATCCGGACCATGGGCGTCCGCCCGACCAACTCGGTGACGTTCTCGTAGACGCGGGGCGGGTTCATGGCGGTCGGGGTCATCCAGGCTCCAAAATGAAACAGCCGCGGATAGGACAGATCCCACCCGCGGCTTGGTTCGCGGCTTACAGGTTGTAGAAAACTTCTTTGCCCATATACCGGGCGGCGTCGCCCAGTTCCTCCTCGATCCGAAGCAACTGGTTGTACTTGGCGATACGGTCCGTGCGGGAGGCCGAACCCGTCTTGATCTGACCCGCGTTGGTCGCCACCGCGATATCGGCGATGGTGGTGTCCTCGGTCTCGCCCGAGCGGTGCGAAACGATGGCCGTGTAGCCGGCCTTCTTGGCCATCTCGATGGCTTCCAGGGTCTCGGTCAAGGTCCCGATCTGGTTGACCTTGATGAGGATGGAGTTGGCGATGCCCTTCTCGATGCCGGATTTGAGCTTTTGGGTGTTGGTCACGAAAAGATCGTCCCCGACGATCTGGACCTTCTTCCCCAGCTTGTCGGTCATCATTTTGAAGCCGTCCCAGTCATTCTCGTCCAAACCATCCTCGATGGAAATGATGGGGTACTTGTCGCAAAGGTGGCTGTAGAAATCCACCATCTGCTGGCTGTTCTTGTTCTTCTGGGCCTCGGCCTCGAGCACGTATTTCTTGCCCGCCTTGTCGTAAAAGCTGGAAGAGGCGGCATCCAGCGCGATCATGACATCCTTCCCCGCGTGGTACCCCGCCTTCTTGATGGCTTCCATGATGACCTGCAAGGCCTCCTCGTTGGACTTCAGGTCAGGCGCGAACCCGCCCTCGTCCCCGACGGCCGTGTTGAGCTTCTGGTCATGGAGGACCTTCTTCAGGGAATGGAACACTTCGGCGCCCATTTGAAGGGAATGACGGAAGGTCTTCCCGCCCACGGGCATGATCATGAATTCCTGCAGGTCCACGTTGTTGTCCGCGTGGACGCCACCATTGATGATGTTCATCATGGGAACGGGCAGGAGGTTGGCGTTGGAACCGCCGATATAGCGGTAGAGGGGCAGTTTGGCGGAAGCGGCCGCGGCCTTGGCGGCGGCCATGGAGACACCCAGAAGGGCGTTCGCCCCGAGCTTCCCTTTATTGGACGTTCCGTCCAGTTCGATCATGAAGGCGTCCAGGGCCCTTTGGTCCATGACGTCCATCCCCTTGATCTTGGGAGCGATCTTCGAGTTCACGTTGGCAACGGCCTTGAGGACACCCTTCCCGCCGTAACGGGTCTTGTCGCCGTCCCGAAGCTCGACCGCCTCGTATTCACCGGTGGAAGCGCCCGACGGCACCGCCGCGCGACCCAGGGTCCCATCTTCCAGGTAGAGATCGACCTCAACGGTCGGATTCCCGCGGGAATCCAGGATCTCACGTCCTTTGACCTCGGCGATTCGGCGGCTCATGCGTCCTCCTAAAAAGTTGGTGGCGGCTCGAAGAAGGGACGATTCTAACGGGGACCCGAAAGGCCCGCAAGGACCGTCGGCTTGGGATTTGTCAGAAAGAATCCAGTTCGTTGAAGGTCAGGCCCGTGACCAGTTTCGGGTAGAAATAGGTGGATTTCTGGGGCATCCGTTCCTGTTTCAGCGCCACTTCCCGTAACTGTTCGATGCGGGTCGGGTTCAGGAAGAAGGTCGCCGCGAACTCGCCTTTCCGAAGGCGGGAAACCGCTTCCTCCGCCTTGCTGGTGAAGGAGATCTCGTGCTCCACCTTTTCCTTGGTGATCCCAAAGAAGGGCTCCAGGATCAAACGGTGGAGCAGTGTCACATCCAGTTTCTTTTGGGCATCCGAAACATCCTTCAAGAGGGGCGACTTCGCGACGGCCTTCGAGAACTGGAGGGCGTAGAGCTTTTTCCCATCAAAAGAGAGACCGAGGGTCGGTCGTTTCTTCCCCAAGGACGCCAACCAATACCAAGGCGCGGAACCCGCCAGCGGCTTCTTGTATTCATGGATCTCGCCCAGGCTCGAAAGACGGCTGAGCAGCAAGGACGGGGACGAAATATGGCGCTGGGGCAGCATCCGGTGGGTCGGCAGGATGACCAGCCCCGGATCCTCCATGGCCACGAACATCATTTGAACATAATCGAAGGGACGGGAGCCCAAGGGTCCCTTGGACCATTGGGCACAATGGGATTGGAAAGCCAAGGCCGTCTCATAACGATGATGCCCGTCGGCGATGAAAAGCGTCGCGGAGCCGATCTTCTTCTGGAGCGTGCCGATCCACTTGGGATCGGAGACCTTCCAAACCTGGTTGTGGATCCCCTTGGGGAATTCGACCGAATAGGTCGCCTGGGCCTTGGCGGCGGCCGCCAGCATCTTTCCCACTCCTTTTTGGTCCGGGTAGAGGGAAAAGATGCAGCTGAAATTGGCGTGGGTCGCCTTCATCAACTTCAGGCGATCCGCCTTGGGGCCGCTCAAGGTATGTTCATGGGCCAGGATGCCGCCTTTTTTGTTGCCGAAGGGCGTCAACCGGGAAAGGGCGATGAAACCGGTGCGGTGGTAGACCTTGCCGTCGATCTTGAAGGTCTGGCGGTAGATGTAAACGGACGGTTCCTGGTCCCGGACCAGTGTCCCCTTCTTTTTCCAGGCGCCGAAGGATTTCTTGGCCCCCTGATAATCCTTCGGGCCATGGACCGCATGGCTGGGATTCCCGATGATCAGGCGGATCACGTTCGCCGGGTCAGCGGCCCGCAAAACCTTTTTCTGTTGATTGGTGATGACGTCATAGGGCGGGGCGACCACCCTCGCCATTTGGGAAGGGGTCCGTTTAGAATAACGCCATGCCCGGAACGGAATGATCTTTGCCATGATAGGCCTCGCTTGTTTTTAATGGGATCTTGGGGACAACGGGATGCGGCGCTTCAGCTTTTGCGGTTGAGGAGTTTCTTGACCTCGTCCATGAAGGCATTGATATCCTTGAATTGCCGGTAAACACTGGCAAAGCGGACATAGGCCACGTCGTCCAATTCCTTGAGGCGGTTCATCACCATTTCCCCGACCTCGGTCGAGTTGATCTCCTTGGCCGACCGTTCCATCAACGCATTTTCGATATCGTCCACGAGGGACTCGATCTTTTCCGAGGAAACCGGCCTTTTCTCCACGGCCTTCCGCACACCGGCCACGATCTTCAACCGATCGAAGGGTTCCCGCCGTCCATCCCTCTTGACCACCATGGGCAGGATCTCCTCGATCTGCTCATAGGTCGTAAAACGCTTCTCGCATTTAAGGCATTCCCGCCGGCGGCGGATCGCCGATCCCCCTTTGCTTGGACGGGAGTCCATGACCTTATCCTCTTGATGACCACAAAAGGGACACTTCATTCAAGCACCTCTAGGGGTTGTGGGTGGCGACGTTGGGCCGGATTATACCATAGGTAGAGGGCCCGACAAGAAAGGCTTCAATCCGGAGGGGGAAAGGAACGAAAAGAAGGGGAATCCTAAGGAACGATCTCGGTCCCAACACCCTGGGGCGTGAATATCTCCAATAAAAGGGCGTGGGGAAGGGTCCCATCGATGATGTGGGTCTTATGGACCCCCGCTTTGACGGCCTGAAGACAAGCGTCGATCTTGGGGATCATCCCACCGGAGATCACACCCTTCTTCACCAGGTTCGGCACTTCCCGCGTCCGCAGGGTCGAGATCAAACTTTTGGGGTCGTCCTTCTTCTTGCATATCCCTGGAACATCGGTCAGGAAGATCAGCTTTTCCGCCTTCAGGGCCGCTGCGATGGCCCCAGCGGCCTCATCGGCATTGACGTTGAAGCTCTTCCCTTCTTCACCGTATCCCAAGGGAGCGATCACGGGGATATATCTCTCCCGGTCCAATCCTTCCAGGACGGCCGTGTTCACTTTTTTCACCTTGCCGACGAATCCGATATCCTTCCCCGTCCTCGACCGGACCCGGTCGACCTGGAGCATGCCGGCGTCCTTACCTGAAAGGCCGATCGCACGGCCGCCCAGTTCATGGACCAGGTGGACCAGTTCTTTATTGATGGTCCCGGCCAGGACCTTCTCCACCACCTTCATGGTGGCCTGGTCGGTCACCCGCAACCCGTCCACGAAACGCGGCTTGATCCCCATGGCCTCCACGGCCTTGGTGATGTCCTTGCCGCCTCCGTGGACGACGATGGGCCGCATTCCGACGAATTTCATGAGGACGATATCCTGGAGGGTACTCCGCAGGGCGGCGTCGCCGGAGCGGGTGCTTCCGCCATATTTGACCACCACCGTCCGGCCGGACCACTTCTTGATATAGGGAAAAGCCTCCACCAGGATCTGGGCCTTCTCGATCGAACCTTGCATGGCGGGCCTCAGTTGGTGGCGGGTTCGGCGGCAGCCTCAGCCTTGGGGAATTCCTTGTAGTCGCATTCCTTGTTGGGACAGGCGACGTGAGGACCCAAGGTCTTGAGGTACTTGTCCACCAGGTAGGGACTGGCGCATTGGGGACAGGCCCGGTTGATGGGCTTGTACCAGGAGATGAACTTGCAGTCGGGATACTTGTTGCAACCGTAGAAGACCCCGCGCCTGGACCCACGGGAAACCACTTCCCCGCCACAACCCAAAGGACACTTGATGCCCAAGGGGATGGGTTTGGCCGTCTTACATTCGGGATACTTGGAGCAAGCCAGGAACTTCCCGAAGCGTCCCCGCTTCACCACCATGTCGGCGCCGCACTTGGGGCACTTCTCGTCGGTTTTGGCGTCCTCCTCGACCTGGATGGAGCCGTCCGTGGTCTCCTTGAGGCTCTTGGTATTCTGGCACTCGGGATATTTGGAACAGGCCAGGAACTTCCCATGACGTCCCCATTTGACGATCATCATCTGACCGCATTTTTCGCACGGGATGTCGGTCACGACCTCGATCTTGCTTTTTTCCTCGCCCATCATCTTCTCGGCTTCCGCCAAGACGTCCTTGAAGGGGGTATAAAAATCGCCGATGACCTTACGCCATTCCTGTTCACCCGCTTCCACCTGGTCCAATTCCGATTCCATCTTGGCCGTGAATTCGTAATCCAGGACCGTTGGGAAATTCTTCATCAACAATTCCAGGACCAGCTGTCCCAATTCGGCCAGGAAGAACCTGCCACCCTCCTTCTTCACATAATGGCGGGCTTGGATGGTCTCCAGGGTCGGGGCATAGGTGGAGGGGCGTCCGATGCCCATCTCCTCCAAGGTCTTGACCATGGAGGCGTCGGTATAACGCGGGGGAGGTTGGGTGAAATGCTGTTCAGGCTGCGGACCTTTCCATTCGGCCTTCTGGCCCTCGCTGATGCCGGCAAGCTTGTTCGGGTTGACCTCTTCCGTATCCTCGCCCTCGGCCCCCGGTCCTTCCTTTTTGTCCTCGTCCGCGGACTCCTCATAAACCTTGGTAAAGCCCTCAAAAACGGTCTCCGTACCGGTCGCCCGAAAGACCACTTCATTGCCGGAAATCTCCACGCTGGTCTCACGGTATTGGGCATTGCTCATCTGGCTGGCGACGAAGTCCTCCCAAATGAGCTTGTAAAGCTTGAACTGTTCCGGGGTCAGGTGACTTTTGACCTGTTCGGGGGTGCGGTAGACGGAAGTGGGTCGGATGGCTTCATGGGCATCCTGGATCTTGCCTTTGGCTGACGTATCCCGCTCCCCTTGGGCCTGGAACTTATCGCCATAGGTCTCCAGGATGAACTTCGCCGCTTCGGTCTTGGCTTCCGGGGAAACGCGTTTGGAATCCGTCCTCATATAAGTGATGAGACCCACGGGACCGGATGAGCCCATTTCGATACCTTCGTAAAGTCCTTGGGCGATCGACATGGTCTTCCGGGCTCCGAAGCGCAGTTGCTTATAGGCTTCCTGCTGCAGTTTGGAGGTCGTGAAAGGCATGGGCGGTTTCTTGGATTTGTCCCGGTGCAGGACGGCGGAGACCTTGAAATCCGCGCCTTGGATCCGGGCGATCAGGGCCTGGGTATCGGCTTCGGTCTTCAGGACCGGCTTCTCCCCGCTCACCTTGGCCAATTTGGTACGGATGACCCGGCCGTCCTCCATGGTGAAGTCGGCCTCTAGGGTCCAATATTCCTCGGGCTTGAACCCCTCGATCTCCTTTTCCCGTTCGTAAATAAGGCGCAAAGCCACGGATTGGACCCGGCCAGCGGAAAGACCGCGGCGGATGTTCTTCCATAACAAGGGGCTGATCCCATAACCCACCAAACGGTCCAAGACCCGGCGGGCCTGCTGGGCATTGACCATGTTCAAGTCGACCTCGCTCGGCGTCTGAATGGCCTCTTCAATGGCCGATTTGGTGATCTCGTTGAGCCGCAACCGGTAGATGGTCGGTACGGTGGCCAGGGTGCTCAGGAAGTTTCGGATGTGCCAGCCGATGGCCTCCCCTTCCCGGTCCGGGTCCGCGGCCAGGTAGACGGCGGAGGATTTCTGGGCCGCCTTCTTCAGTTCCTTGATGATGGAGGCCTTACCACGGATGGGGATGTATTGGGGCTCGAAATTCTTTTCCAGGTCCACACCCAATTTGCTTTTGGGAAGGTCGATCAAATGACCTTTGGAAGCCAACACCAAATATTCCGAACCAAGGTATTTATTGATGGTCTTGGCCTTGGAAGGCGATTCCACGATCACAAGTTTCTTGTTCGGTTCCTTCTCTTTTTTGGCCTTGGCCACGGGATTCTCCGATCGGTAGTGGGAAATTAAGGCGGGACACGATATTCCGGCCAATGGGGCAAAGAATAGGAAGGCTCTTGCGTTCTTGTCAAGTTTCGCGCCGGTCGGGACAAAGGCCTCTGGCGGCTCGCGGGTTGGATTTCGTCATATAAACAAAGGTTTTGGGAAGAAAAACACCCGGACGAAAATTATCGTCAAGGACCGCTCACAGTTTGAAATAACAATGTCCCGGAGCCTGTTGGACCGCGCCTTTCATTTCAAGAACCAAGAGCAGTTCATTGATCCGGCGCAATGGCAATTGGGTGTCCCGGACCAACAGATCGACGTGTTGGGGAGCGAACGTGAGCTTCTCCAAGAGGGTCCGTTCCTCCGGGGACCAGTCCACCGCAAGACCTGGAGCCGCCGGTCGCCCACGACGTGCCTTGAAGACCGTCTCCGCCCTAAGGTCGTTGAGTTCGTGGAAAATGTCCTCGGCCCCCATGACCAGTTTGGCCCCTTGTTGGATCAGGGCATGGGCGCCTTCCGATTCGCTATGGGTGATGGGACCGGGCACGGCAAAGACGGGACGCCCCTGGTCCAACGCGTGATCCACCGTGATGAAGGACCCACTATCCTTCTTGGCCTCCACCACTAGGACGCCACGGGAGGCCCCACTGATTAGCCGGTTCCTTTGCGGGAAATGGAGGGCAAGTGGTTTTGCCCGGAGGGGATATTCGCTGAGGATCGCCCCACGGTCCGCGATCTCATTCGCCAGTTCCCTGTTCTCAGGCGGGTAAAGGTTCAGAAGCCCGCTTCCCAGGAAGGCCAATGTCCTTCCTTCCGGAAAGCGGAGGGCCCCCCGATGGGCCTGGGAATCGATGCCGCGGGCCAGGCCGGAGACCACTGTGTATCCCGCCCGGGCGATGTCCTCCGCAAGACGAAGGGCGGCCTGCTTTCCGTAAGCGCTGGGTTTCCGGCAGCCAATGACCGCGATGGACCTCTGGTCCCCTTCCCCAAGGCTCCCCTTTCGCCAAAGGACGAAAGGAGGATCGTAAAGATCGGCAAAAACACTTGGAAAATCATCATCCCCCTCGACCAATGCCTCGATCCCATGGGTTTCCGCTTCTTCCAATTCCCGTCCGACCCGCTCCACAGGGTCTTTCATGGCCAGCACCTTCTTCGCGGAGGAAAGGTTCCAATCTTCCAAGGAGGCCAATTCCGCCTCCGAAGCCCCAAAAAGGTCCCCCAGGTCCTCGAACCTTGCCTTGGCACCCTGGAGCCTGCGGGGTCCGATGACCCCCGAAAGATGGAGCGCTAGTAGGGCGTTTCGTCGGTCCATGTTCACCGGTCTATTCGGGAAGAACGGCTTTGTTAGGACCGACATCCTTGGCCTGCGCCAGTAGTTTTTCGGCGTTGTCCAATAGGCCGATATGGTCGGCCGCATGCTTGGGAAAGGTGCAGGCGCTGATGTTCAGGAAAATGGGGGGAGCATCCCCCATGACCTGCTTGAAATGCTTGAAGACCCGTTTGGCGATGATGCCGTAGGTATTGTTGGCCGTATCGGGAAGGATCAGCCCGTATTTGTCCTTTTCGATCCGGCAGATGATATCGACCCGCCTCAGGCTCTTGGACAGGATCTCGGTGATCTGGGTGGCCGTTTTCCTTTCTGCGGCTTCTGGCCCTTTTCCGGGAACGGGAGAAACACTCAAGAACATGAGGCTCAGGTTGCGGGAATAGCGCTTGGCCCTCTCCACCTCGATACCAAGGCACTCCGAAAAATATTCACGGTTGAACAAACGGGTCTCTTCATCCACTAAGACCAGGGGTCTCCGGCCGTCGTTCGTGTGGGGCGCGGCCGGTTCCGCCTCGGGGGTCCCCTGGGTCGGCTCCAGGACCGGCGGGGGAGCCGGCGGAGGCAGTGGCGTTGCCTTGGGATGGTCGAACCGTTCCAAGGCTTCCAAGAGGAATACGTTCCAACTAGCCCAGATCTCACCCAACTGGGTCAAGACCTCGTTCTCGTATTTTTGGGAATTCTGATGCGCACAACCGAAAAGCAGATAGATCTTTCCCGGGTGGTAAAGGACCTGAAAAATGCCGCTGTTGGGTTTTTGGATCCGCAGGGATCCGGCTTTATTGAAGACCGGCTTTCCGGTCATGTCCTGGTAGGTCTTGATGGGGGTCTTGGCGAGCGCGATCCTCTCTTCAACGCCAAGCCGGTAAAGACAGGTCTCCATGACCTCTTCCTTTCCCTCCAGGACCAAGGGGGAAAGGGTCTCTTCCGGCGCTCCAGCCCGGGCCAGGAAGACGCTGTCGAAACCGAAATGGCCGTTGATCTCGGTGCAACAGGCCTTGAGGGCGTCGGGGGTGACCGGATCCTGCCCACAGTGTTTGTGGAGTGTCCCCAGCAGATCGGTCAGGCTGTTCATAGTTCCCTCAAGTAAATAAACGACAGCGCCATTCGTCGTTCTTCCTGCAAGAAGAACGGTATTTTATCAGAACCATTTTGGAAAAACGTGGAAAACGGGGCTATTTGACCTTGATCGCCTGGAAGATGGCCCGCAAGGAAACGTTATCGGGGGCCAATACGAAATAGCCCGCGATCTCCTGCTGATCATCCAAGAAGCGCGTTTCGATGAGGATCACCTTCGAATCCTTATCCAGGCCCTGGGTCACCGTGGAAAGAAGGGCACCCGCCATGTCGAAAACAAGTGTCGGCACGGAGATCAACAGGAGCATTCCCAGGAATTCGTTCAAGGCGCTCAAGTAAGCGCCGGTCAAGATGTTCCCTGCCTCCTTGATGGCGGAATGGCCCATCTCCGACAGGATCTTGCTGGTTCCCAGGGGCTGTTTCAAGAGCATGTCGGCCAAATGAAGGGCCGAATCCCGCGGGAACAAGAGGATGATCTTCCCCGTGGCATCGCCCAGGATGGAAAGGATCAAACCCGCCACCAGCGTGTTCGGATCCCCCATCACCTGGGAGATCTCCGAAAGGGGGATGATGTTCGCCTTCGGGACCGTGATGGAGATCCGTTTTCCCAGCAGTTGGGACAGGGCCGTCGCGCCATGACCGGCGCCGATATTGCCCACCTCTTTGATGGCATCGACCTGGGTCGGTGTCATCTCATCAAGATTGGGGAGCATGGGTAAGGTCCTTTTCCACGTCACTATGGTCGACCTGAAAGCGCTTATCTTTGAAATCCTCGACCAAGCCGTTCACATCCAGGATCAGGGCTATCTTACCATTCCCCAGGATCGTGGCCCCCGAAAAACCCCGGATCCCCTTCAAAAGCGGGTCCATGGGCTTAATGGCGATCTCCTGCTGGCCGATCACCTCGTCCACTTTCAACCCCACTCGGGAATCCCCGACCTCGGCGATGAGGACCGTTTCCAGCCCCGAAGGGTCGTCCCCGGGGTCTCCCTCCATTTCCAGGAGTTCCGCCAAGGGATAGTAGGGCACCACGTCCTCCCGCAGGATCAGGGCCTGTCGCTGCTGGATATCCTTCTTATCCGACAATGGGACATCCAGGGTTTCGATGATGTTGGTGACAGGAACGGCGAACACCTCCCCGGCACAGCGGACCATCAGGGCCTTGATGATGGCCAAGGTCAGCGGAAACCGGAGGATAAAGCTGGTCCCCACACTTTTCTTGCTTTGGATCCGCAGGGTCCCTCCCAGGGCCTCCACTTTGGTCTTGGCCACATCCACTCCGACCCCACGCCCCGAAATGCGCGTCGCGTTGTCCAGGGTCGAAAAACCCGGCAAGGCGATCAACCGGATGGATTCTTCATCGGTCAGGCGGGCCGCATCCTCTGGGGTCAGCAGGCCCTTGGCTACCGATTTTTGGCGTACTTGGTCCGGATCGATGCCCCTTCCATCGTCCGAAATGGTGATGACCACATAAGCCCTTTCCCGACGTGCCTGGAGCCGGATGGTCCCCATGGGTTCTTTGCCTTCCTGGACACGGAAGTCGGGGACCTCGATGCCATGATCGACGGCGTTACGGAGAAGATGGACCAAAGGTTCGCTCATTTCCTCGAGCACCGTCCTGTCCAGTTCGACCTCCCCACCGTCCATCTCAAGATCGACTTGTTTTCCAAGTCCTTTGGCCAGGTCCCGGACCATCCGCGGGAATCGGTCGAATATCTGTTTCACCGGCATGAGACGAACCTTCATGATCTCGTCCTGGAGCTCATCGGTCACGTGATGGAGTTGGGAGAGAGGTCCGTCCAATTCCTTCAAGGATTGGGTCGATGCGATCTGTTCGAAACGGATCTTCGAAATGACCAGTTCCTGGACCAGTGCCATCAATTTATCCAGTTTGGTGGTGTGGACGCGGACCGTCGGGAGCAAGGAGGACCGTTCCTCGACATCGCCTTTTCCGTTCTCCGCCGCCAAGGGGGACGCGTGTCCCGGTTCCGTCGCTGGCTCTTTTTTTCCCGTCGGCCCCATCTTGAATTCATCGATACGGACCGAAGCGACTTCCCCGATGCCCGTCAGGCCATCGCGGATCCTTTCGGCGGAGCAATCGGTCACGACCACCAGGAGGAACCGGTCCTTGAAAAGCCCTTTCTCGATCTCCTCGGGGGAAGGTTCGCTATGGACGATCTCCCCAAGGCCGTTGATGGCTTTGAGGACCATGAAGGCCCGGACTTCCTTGAATTGACACTCCGGAACCAGCTGGACGGCCACCTGCAAGATGGAAAAGCCGTTCCTCTTGGCTTGCGAAAGGATCTCCGTTTCTTCCGCCGAGAACTGGAAGGCGGGCAACGGTGCGGCCGACTCGGCGCGTCCCGGCTCCCCTTCAGAAGCGCCCCGGCGAAGCACTTTCATGGCCTCTTCCAGGGACTCCTCCTCGATGAAATCCTGCCTGGAAAGTGCATCCACCCATTTTTCCAGTTGATCCAGGCAGAGGAAAAGGGCATCCATGAGCCGGGTGCTCAACTCTTCCTTCCCGGAACGGATCGGATCCAGGACCGATTCCATCTCATGGGTCAATCGGACCATGGGTTCGTATCCCATGGTCGCCGCCATGCCCTTGAGTGTGTGGGCGGACCGAAAGACCTCCTTGATCGGTTCACCCTGGGCCGGATCCTTCTCCAGTTGGACCAGGGAATTGTTGAGGTTCGACAGGTATTCCCTGGCCTCCGAAAGGAACAGTTCCTTGTAATCCGACGTGTTCATGCCGACCCCTTTGAGGACTTCGGCCATTTTAACAAAAGCCCCGGAAAGTCCTTAGGACAGACTTCGGGACCACGCTTTTTGTGGAAAAGGGATGGATCCGGATCGGAAGAGCTTCGAAGGGTCCGCGCCTTTGGCCCGGCAGCCGCCTGTCTCAAAACCCCTTGGTTTTCACAAGGACCATATTGATCTCATCGGCCATGGCCGCCAGGGGGACCTGTCGGGTGACGACCCCCGCTTCGACCGCCGATTTCGGCATCCCGTAAACCACGCAGCTTTCTGCGTCCTGGGCGAAGGTTGTGCCACCCGCCTTTTGAATGGCCCCCAAACCCAGGGTTCCGTCCTTTCCCATGCCCGTCAAGACGATGCCCAAACACTGGCCCCGAGTCGCCTTGGCCATCGAGGTCAACATGAGATCGGCACAAGGCTTCACACCCAGTCGCGGGGGTTGGTCGTCGAAGTTGAACCGGAACCGCCCCGGCGATCCTTCAATGATCAAATGCGTCCCGGTCGGGGCCACATAAGCCCTTCCCCCCAAGAGAACGCCCCCATGAATCGCTTCTTCCACCTGAACGTCGGTGACTTCGGACAAACGACGGGCCAAGGCTTGGGTAAAGCCCGATGAAATATGCTGGACCACGACGAAAGAGGCCGTCGGGTGGGTTTTCACCCCTTCAAAAAGTTCGTGGAGGGCCTTGGGCCCTCCCGTCGAAGATGCGACTCCCACCAGGAAGGTCGCGGGACGTTCGAGCGGGCTGGGCGGGATCTTAGGGATTCTCGTTCGTTCGGTCCCAGGGGCCTCCGGGGACCGGGCGACCGGCTTACTGATGGAAGCGACCTTTATCTTCTCGACCAATTCCGGCTCCAGGAGCCGGATGTTTTCCAAGGCCCTTCCCGATGGTTTCGCCACGCAATCCACCGCACCCAGTTCGAGGGCCTTCAGGGCGGTCTCGGTCCCTTTTGCCGTATGGCTGGAGACCATGATGACCGGGGTCGGGCATTCGGCCATGATGGCACGCAGGGCGTCCAATCCGTTCAACTTCGGCATCTCAAAATCCAAGGTCACGACGTCCGGCTTGAGGCGCCTTGTCTTTTCCAAGCCCTCTTGACCGTCGGAAGCGGTGCCGATCACCTCGATCTGGGGGGCCGATTCGGACAAAAGGTCCTTCAGGACCTTCCTCATGAAAAAGGAGTCGTCGACGATGAGGACACGGATGGTTGGAGGAAGCGAAGAAGGCATGACCTTCCTTCAATGAAGGACGTTAACCGCCCATGACCCGCCGAAGGGCCTCATGGACCCTTGGGGGTTGGAATGGCTTGATGATGAAGTCACGGGCACCGGCTTGGATCGAATCGATCACCATGCTTTGCTGGCCCATGGCGCTTACCATGATGATCCGAGCCTCGGGATCGAAGGACCGGATGGTTTTGACCGCCTCGATCCCGTCCATGTCCGGCATGACGATGTCCATCGTCACCAGGTCCGGTCGGATCTTCTTGTAAAGCTCGACCGCGTCCCGGCCGTTCTCGGCTTCACCGGCAAGCTCGAAACCGTCCTTCAGGATGATCCCCTTTAAAAGGGACCGCATGAAGGACGAATCGTCCACGAACATGATCTTATGCCCCACGAGCGCTCCCGATCATCGGGTTACCCCGTTCTTTCCCCCAAAAACGTTCCCAACCGGCTTGCCCAAAGACCTGGTCCAGGTCCAGGAACACGATGGTCCTTTTGCCCAATTTTAATGTTTTCAGGATGAATTCCATACCGATTTCAAGGATCGAACCTGGGGGCGATTCCAAGGCGTCCTCGGGGGCCCTGAGGACCTCCAGGACGCGGTCCACCAGGAATCCCACCGATTGGGTCCCCAATTCGACGACGAGGATCCGGGAATCATCCGTCGGGTCCAGGACCGGCATTTTGAAGGCACGCCGGAGATCGACCACCGGAAGCACCCGCCCCCGAAGATTGATGACGCCCACGACCGCAGGTGGAGCCTTGGGGACCAAAGTCATCTCCCCCGGGCGTATGATCTCCCGCAAGCGTTGGATGGGGAGCGCCAGCTCGCAAGCCGAAAGCTGGAAGATGACCCACTGGGCACCCGCGGATGATGGGACCGTTGAAATACTTTCCGGCACAGGTCTCCCCTTTAGATCCATTCACTGGAACGGTTCAATCTTCGTATCTCCAGGCGCCCGTCCTTCAGGTCGAAAAGGATCGTCCGCCCCTGATCGCCTCCGGTCCGCTCGGCTAAGATGGGGATCCCCATCTCGGTGAGTTTCTCACGGACCGCAGCGGCATTCCGGACCCCAATGGAGACTGTGGCCTGGGGGAGGAAAGAGAACATGTTGGCGCCACCGACCAATTTGGCCACCAAACGCTCCCGGACCGCGCCTTGCCGGAGCAATCCTTCCACAAGGGCCGGAACGGCGGTGTCCGCGAATTTCCCGGGCAAGTGGACCTTCGAACTGAGCCGACTGGATGGGAGCATCACATGCGCCAACCCCCCGGAGCGGACGGCGGGATCATAAAGGGCCACGCCCACACAGGATCCGAGCCCGTAGATCATCAGGTTCTGTGGTTCCGATCCAACCCTGAAATCAGCGATACCGACCGCGATCGGCCCCTCAGTCATTTTCGGGAAGTCCGAGGGACCGGGCCAAAGAAGAGAACAGTCTCTTCAAGGACCCCGCCTCTGGGAGCAGGAAAAAGCTTCCGGTCAATTGATCGTTGCTCTCCATGAATTCGGTCTCGATCAAGATGGCCACATCATCCTTTTGATCGAGCTCAACAAGGACCGTGTCCAGGACGGCCTGGGCCATGTCCAGCACCAGGTGCGGGACCCCATGGATCATCTGGACATGGACCATCCGGAACAAGGCGCTCAGATAGGCCCCGGTGAGGATGCTGCCCAGTTCCTTCAGGGCGGATTGACCGATCTCGGAAAGATGGAAAGGGTCGGCATCCCGTTGACCCACCAACATCGCGGATAGGTCCATGACCTTTTCCAGGGGAAATAGGATCAGGGCCACCCCACAAAGGTCACCATAGACGGGCATATGGACGGCCGCCACGTTCTGCTGCACCCCGCCGAGGAATTCCCCGATATCCTCCGTTTTGAGGACCAGGACCTTGGTGACCGACATATCGACCCGTCGGCCGACCATTTGGGAAAGGGCGGTCGCCGCGTTCCCGGCCCCGACATTGCCGATCTCGCGGAGGGCATCCAGTTGAAAATCGTTGAAAAGGGGTTTCTCCGCGCCCAAGGCTCCTCCTTAAGGAACGGCGTGGATCAGCCGATGACCTTCTTGACCGCTTCCAGGACATTCGAGGGTTGGAAGGGTTTGACGATGAAATCCTTGGCCCCGGCTTGGATCGCCTCCACCACCAGGGACTGTTGGCCCATGGAGCTGCACATCAGGACCTTGGCCGACGGGTTCAATTTGACGATCTCCTTGACCGCGTCGATCCCGCCCATTTCCGGCATGATGATGTCCATGATCACCAGGTCGGGTTTCAGGGCCTTGAACTGTTCGATGGCCTTCGCGCCGTTCTCGGCCTCTCCGGCGACCTCGTAACCCGCGCCCACCAGGATGTTCTTGAGCATCATCCGCATAAAGGACGCATCGTCCACCAGCATGACCCGTTGAGCCACGGTCCAACCTCCAAAGGATTTTCAAGCCGTTCGACCCCGAAAAGCGATCCTCGATGTTAATGGTTTTCATCCTGGTTGAAAACCCTTTTCAACCCGCCCTAAAGGGCCATTTCTCCCCGTTCCCCGGTCCGGACCCGGATCACCTCGTCCAAGGGGAGGATAAAGAACTTGCCGTCCCCGATCCGCCCGGTCCGCACGGTCTCGAGGAGCAGGTCCACCACCGCCTCGATCTCCTCATCCGGAAGGGCGATCTCCAGCCGGACACGGGGTTGATATTGGACCTTGTAATCCCCTCCCCGAAGTGAATCCACCTGGACCTTTTGATAGCCATAACCGGAGGCCTCGGAAAGGGTCACACCCCTTATCCCGGATTCCCAAAGGACCTTTCGGACCTGTTCGATCTTCTTCGTCGGGATCATGCAGACCAATAATTTCATGAAGATCCTCGCCTATTTGATGAGTTTCGAGACGCTGGCGCTCGGCGAGACTTGAAGTTCCTTTTTCCAAGCCTGGACCTGTTGGATCGCGTCGATGCATTGAAGGACTTTTTCCTCATCAGGCTGGGACGAGTCCAGGTATTTCTGGAACTCTTGGATCGCTTCATCCCACCAGCTCTTCGAGCGATAGACCTGCCCAAGATGAAAATGGATCTCGGAGAGCTCCGGACGCAGTTCCTGGGTCTTTTTCAATTCAACCAGGGCCTCATCCCACCACTGGCGCCGGATGTAGACCTTGCTCAGTTGAAGATGGGCTTCGGGGAATTTCGGGTCACAGGATACCGCCCGCGCCAGGATCTTGACCGCCTCGTCCAAGGATTCCATTTGGAGATAAGCCTCTCCCAAGCTGGTCAATGCTTCTTGGTTCTTGGGGGTGAGATGGATGGTTTCCTGGAACTCGCGGACCGCTTCCGCGTATTGCCCCGTGGTCTTGTAAAGGGACCCCAAGTTGAAATGGAGCGCCGGATTCTCGGGATCGGCCATGATCTGCTTGATCAATTGCTCCGAAGCCTCGGACAAGGCGCTTTTCTTCTTCATGGCCACTTGAAGGTTGTTCTGGGCGGTTTTGTAATCGGGCTCGATGGCCACCGCCCGTTTGAAGGCCTCAATGGCCTTCTCGTAATGACCTTGTTTGAAATGGACCACCCCCAGGTTGTTGAAGGCCTTGGCATAATTGGGGTTCAGATCGATGGCCTGTTGGTAATGTTTGAGCGCTTCCGGGATCATCCCGGCGTTCTTGTAGGCCACACCTAGGCTGTTATGGATGATGGGATTCTTGGGATCGAACTCCATGGCCTTTTTGTACTCGGCAATGGCCTCTTCGAAACGTCCCTTATCCGCCAAGGCGAGTCCCAGGTAGGTCAGGGCTTCGGCGCTCGACGCAATGGAGACGTTCAACTCCACGGCCTGGGATATCTCCCGGATGGCCTCGTCAAAAAGGCTGACCTTGTAGTAATAGACACCGAGATAGTAGTGGGCCTCGGCATTCTGGGGATCGATCTCGAGTGCTTGGCGCACCTGTTGGGTCGCTTTTTCGCTTTCTCCCATCTTGAAATAGGTCACCCCGAGCTCGAAATGGGCCATGCTCGAACCTGGCACCAGATCAATGGCTTTTTGAAGGTGGTCCGCCGCCTGGTCGGTGCGATTCAGTTCCCGCAACGCGATCCCCGCCTGGATGTAGTTCTCGACTACCTGGGGCGCCAATTGGATGGCCCTCTGGGAGGCAATGAGGGAGTCCTCCAGCTGGCCTTTCAGTAGATAGACCTCACCCAGGGCCCGATAAAGCCTTTCCTCCCCCGGCATGGCCTCGATCGCCCTTTTGTATTCACGAACGGCCTCGTCCATGAGGCCTTTCCCCCGATAAGCGGAGGCCAGGCTCAGGTAGGTCTCCACGCCGCTTGGGCCTTGCGGTTGGGCGGCCAATTTTTCCGCCATTTTCTCCTCGAGCGACTTCGGACGGTCGATGGTCAAGAGGGCTTGGGCGCCTTGCCCGAAATTCGGGTTGAGTTCGGCCGCCTTTTTGAACTCCCGTTCCGCCTCTTCGATCATGTTCTTGTCGCCATAGACAAAGCTCAAATTGTAATGAGCGGTGGCGTATTCGGGGTTCAAGGAGATCGCCTTCTTGAACTCGATCATGCTCTCGTTGATCATCGCCTTCTTGTAGTAGATCTCGCCCAGGTTATTGTGGAGGTCGGCGAAAAAGGGGTTCTTGTCGATGGCCGTCCTGAACTCGACCATGGCATCATCGAAACGCCCCAGGCATTTGTAAGCGATCCCCAGATAGTTCCGGGCGTAAGGATGGTCCGGGTTCAGGTCCAAAGCCCTTCGGTATTCCTCGGCCGCCCTCTCGAACTCGCCAAGATAACGCAGCGCACCCGCGAGGTTGTAATGGGCTTCGGCATCCTGGGGGAACATCTGGATGGATTTGCGGTAGGCTTCCACCGAGCGGTCCAGGAGCCCGGTTTGGCGGTTAACGGCCTTCAAATTCTCCTGGGCTTGCGGGTTCTCGGGGTCCACCTCAAGGGCCGTTTTGAACTCCTTGACAGCTTCCGCATACATCCCCTTGGAATAGTAAAAAACACCCAGGTTATTGTGGGTGGAGGCGTCACCCTGATCGCTTCCATTGGCCATCTCACGCAGTGTCTTGGTTTCAGGACGGGAAGGCATGACCAACCTCGGAGGGCGGCAAGGATAGACCGTGTTCTTCGAACAATTTATCCGGATTCATGATGGAATAAAGGTCTTCCTTTATTTTACCCAAACAGTAATACAAATCGTTCTTTTTCCCCAGTAAATAGGGCGGCAAGGGCTCGATCTGGTCGATCTTGAACCGGGCCACTTCCCGCACTTGATCCACCCAGAGGATGAAGGGTTGCCCCTTATGCTCAAGCACCACGAACCAAGTTCCGGAGGCGGTTCCCGGCGGCTCCATGCCGAGAAAGGCACGGAAAGAAACGACCGCCAGGGATTTCCCGCGCAACAGGAAGGTCCCGATCCACGGCAAGGCGGACCTGTCCCAAGGCAGGACTTCGCCGTATTTAAGGACCTCCCTGACCCGGAAGGTCTCGATGCCGAACCACTCGCTCGCCACCCGGAAGGTGAGCGCGGTCATTCCTTGCATGACCTGCAGGATATCCCTTTCCTCAACGAAACCGAGGCGGACAAGGACCTTTCCAATGGGTTCGTGGGTCCTTTTTTGCTCGGCCAAGGCGACCTGGATCTGCCGAAAGGTGATCTTGCCGGCCTGCCGGAGCAACTCGCCCAGGGATTTCTCTTGTGGCTTCATTGGATCGGATTTTCCTTGGCGATTCGGATGTTGTTCTTGAGTATCTCGTTGGTAGGGTCGATGGAAAGGGCCTTCTCCCAAAGGGTCAGGGCGGAGGATTTGTCGCCCTTCTTCAAGTGCAGGTTCCCCAGTTTGACCAGGGAATCCAAATGGTTCGGGTTCAGTTCCAGCAAACGGGAATATTCCTGCTGCGCTTCGGCCAAACGCCCCATTTTGTAGTTCAAATTGGCCAGGTTGTCTAGGACAAGCACATCGTTCGGATTGATGGCCTTCGCCATCTGGTATTCCTCAAGGGCTTTTTGCAATTCACCCTGTTTATCGTAGATATAACCGAGAACGTTATGGATGCTGGCATCCCGGGGATTGATCTCCATGACCTTCCGGTACATTTGGATGGCCTCGTCGTGTTGGCCCCTGCCCGCGTAAATCATCCCAAGTTTCAGGTAGACTTCCGCATTGCGGGGATTTTTTTCCAAGGCGACCTTCAAAACCTCCAGCGCCCTGTCGTATTGACCCATCGACATCAGGCATTGTCCCAATTTCAAGTGGACCTCAGGCTCCATGGGATTGATCCGTGCGGCTTCCTGGTACCGTTCAATGGCTTCGGTGTAGCGACCTTTTTGAAAGTAAACATTCCCGAGAATGGAGTGGACCGCCGCGTGCCGGGGGTTGATGGAAATGGCCCGCTCATAGGCCTCGATAGCCCCATCCCCATCACCGGCCTGCTCCAGGGCAAAGCCCATTTTGAAATAGATCTCGGCATTGCTCGGGTTGATCTCGATGTAGCGCCGGAATTGCCCCACCGACTCCTTGTATTTTCCCATCTTGGACAGCACATTCCCCAGGTTGTTGTAGAGTCCCGCATCTCCCGGATTGATCTCCAAGGATTTCTCGAATTCGACCACTGACTCCGGATATTTGCCCTGGGCTTCCAACAATAACCCAAGCTTGCAATGAGCATTAAGATTCAAGGGGTTCCCTTCCAGACATTCCCGATAATACTTCTCCGCCTCGGCATAATTCCCGACATTGGTGAAAAGACCCGCCAACTGGAAAAAGATCTCCCCATCCTTGGGGCTCAATTCCAAGGCCTTGCGGAATTCGATGATCGCGTCCTCAAAACGCCTGGAAAGGGCGAAAGCCTTCCCGAGATTGATGTGATCCAGCGCTTTATCCATTTTTTCCCTCGGATCCGGTGACCGTCCCCTCGTTCTCGACGGCCCTGTAGATGCGATGCCGGATATCCACACATTTGAAGAAGCGGCGCGAAGGCCCCAAGAGAGTCTCGGTGAGCCCAAGGACCAAATATCCCCCCGGCGCCAAGGCCTTGTGAAACCCTTCATAGATGCCCTGTTGCTGCACGGCCGTCAAATAGATGAGCATGTTCCTGCAAAAGATCATCTGGAACTCGTTCATGGAAGGGCCCCAAGGGCCCAAGAGGTCATGGGTCCGGAATTGCACTTTTTGACGGAGTTCACGGGCGATCCTCAAATGCCCGCCCTCCTTCACGAACCAACGGGCCACCTGGTCACGAGGCAATTTCGCAACGGACTCGACCGGATATTCCGCCCTTTCGGCGGTCCGGACGCTTACCGGATCGATGTCGGTGCCCAGGATGCCGAACCCCATCCCCAGGGGCGGGGCCCACTCTTGCAAAAGGATCGCCAACGAATAGGGTTCTTCGCCCGTACTACAGCCCGCGCACCAGACGCGGATGTTCTTGTTTACATTCCCCGCGAACAGCGGAAGGACCGTCTGCCGGAGCGATCGAAAGACCTCTGGATCCCGGAAGAATTCGGTCACATGGATCGTAAGCCGCTCAAGGAGCCTGCCCATCTCCTTGGGATCCCTTTGAAGGAGATGGTAATACTCAGAGAAGGACCCTTTCTCCATGGCGCGCATCCTCACCGCGATGCGCCTCTTGATATAGTTCGGTTTGTAATGGTTCCCGTCGAAACCTTTCGATCTTAGGAGCAATTCCAGGATCCGTCGGAAAAAGGGATCCTCTTGGACGTCGGTCTTCATTCCAACAGGATCCGGGGCAAGCGCGCCTCAAGGCCGATAAACGGCTTGGAAACCGGCTTCGATGGGCTCATGACTGGTCAAGATGGTGGCGATGGAGCATTCCGGACCGCAATAAAGCACCTGGGCGACCCCAGTGGGGATCCCCAGGTCTTCCTTGTCGAACTCCCCCTGGTGTACCTCGAACAAGGAAAATTTCTGGCCTTCGACCACCCCTTTTTTGCTTCCGGCCGTGATAAGGATGTGATCCGAAGCGCTGAAATGGCCCCTAGCACCGTCCAGCCCTGCCACATAAGCCCTGATGGGCTGGTCCGGCAACGGTTTTTTGATCTGGGCTCGTTTCCATCTTTTGACCTCATTTTCATAGGGAACTACCTGATCACCCGCCATGAATGGTTTGAAACTTTTCTTCACCACCACTAAATGGCGGAGTTTCTGGACTTCGATGACCTCGACCAAGCCAAGATTTTCCACCTGGAATCCCAAGTGTCCCAAATGAAGTTCCTGGATCGATCGGTCGCAACGGTAAACAAAAAAGAGGTCCCCTTTTTTGACCGGATAGCGGGCGGCATCGATATCGACCGCCGATTTTTGCCCCACCGTAAAATTTTCCACATTCCCGATCCCCACGACCGTCCCAATCCCCTGGACTTCGGTGGGATCCCCCACCAAGTACCCCGCCTGCACAAAGGAAAAGAAATTGACCTTATCGCTGACCCGGACCCGTGGCCTGGGCTTCTGGGTCCCCATCTTTTCCTCCGGTCCCACCGTTCCTTCGCCGGTCACCGACGTTGGAGCGACCGTCGGAGGTGCCGTAGGCGCCAAGGTCGGTTCCGGTAAAGGCGTCGGCGTGGAAGTCGGGATCACTTTTTCAACGGGGGCTTTTTCGGCCGGA
Organism: bacterium; assembly: GCA_035549195.1. Taxonomy (NCBI): domain Bacteria; species bacterium. The sequence continues at coordinate 117,122 of DASZRK010000080.1, read as the reverse complement.
GAGATCACCACCGTCGGGGTCCCGGTCGGTTCGTCCTCGTCGCTTTCCACTTCGATCGTCGCGGCCCAAACCGGACGCGCCAAAAGCATCACCAATACCAAGACCCAAAAGGACCCAAAGACCTTTTTCTCAGTGGGCATAATTCACCTCGTCGTAAAGTTGTTTGGCCTTTGTTCGCCATTCTTCCTGATCCGAATATTTATCGATGATGGTCTGCAGGTATGGCAATGCCTGCTTACGAACACCGGTGGCATAAGAAGAATTACTGATGTCCAGGGCGACATAATAAAGGGCAGGCGCGCACAACTCGGCCTTTTCAGGATATTGCTGATAAAGTTGCAGATAAATGGACTCCGCCCTTTGGTCGCTTCCCATGATGTCGCACCAACGCGCGGTCCTGTAGAGGACCAAGGGTGCATCCGGATCCTTAGGGTTTTCCTTCACCCAATCCAAGGCCTGTCCGGCCACTATGCCCGTGTTCAGAACAACGACAAAAACCGCGATCAAGATCAAAGCGCCAATGATCAATTTCTTCATGAAGAACGGAACCCCTTTCCTGCGTCTTTAACTGATCTTCGAGAAGATGCCGCTCAAGGTGCTCTTTTTGATCTTGGCCTCTTCGATCTTCTTTTGCAGCCGCTCATTGGACGGATCCAGCTCAAGGGCCTGGCCCCAGATCCGCATGGCCTGGTCCAGGTTGTTGGAATCAAAGGCTTGTCTGCCGTCGTTGTAGAATTTTTCGACCGCCTGTTGGATGGCGCCCTTCACCACCCCGAGCTGTTGGATGGCTTCGGGATGCCCCGGGGACAGCCTCAAGGTCTTGGTATATTCTTTTTGGGCCGTGACCAGATCGCCCATTTGGAAGGAACGGCCCGCCTCCTGGACGATCTCGACGATCTGCTGCTCCAGCATTTGGGTCGATTTTTGAAGGTACGCGTTCAAATAGGCATTCCCTTCCGCCTTCGTCAGGGCCTTCTTGAAGAAATCAATGGCGGTCTGGAAGTCGCTGCGCACATAGGACCGCACCCCCTGCTCGAAAAGGGCCAGGACCTGGTCCTTTTCGGGATTTCCGTCCAAACCATCCACGCCGAAGGATAGCAATTTGGCGATGCCTTGCTGGAGGTATCGGGCCACATCCTCCAAATCCGAATTGATGTCATAAGCTTTGTTCCAAGAAACCAGGGCCCCCAAGAGATCCCCCGCCTTGTAAAGTTCAATGGCCGACTGGTTGTAACCATCCGCCTTGACCTTGGCTTGTTCCTTTTGGAGGGCGGTCTTCATGTTCCTTTGAAGGACCCGGGCCTGTTCGTTCTCCGGATCCACCATCAAGGCCTGCTCAACGAACGCCAAAGCTCCCGCAAAATCATTTTGGCTCTGGGCATTGAGGGCGGCTTGATAGAACTCCCGAGCCTTGGATCGATTCTCCATCTCCTCTTGGATGGCCTTCAGATATCCCTGCGCCTGCTTGTTCTCCGAGTCGACCTCCAAGGCTTTTTGGAATTCAATGATCGCGGCTTGGTGTTTCCCTTCCCGGTACATTTGGAGACCGGCTTTGATGTTGGAAGTCGCGTCCTTCTTTTTTTCGGTCTTGTCATCCATTTCCCGGATTTTCGCCATCAGGACATTGGCTTCCTTATGATCGGGAACCTCTTGAAGGACCCGCTTCAATTCGCCCCTCGCCTCGTCATAGCGCCGCTTATCGAAGTAATCCTGTGCCTTCCGCAACCAACCCGAAAGCCGTTCCTTTTGTTGGGAATTTTCCATTTGGGAGATCAGGGATTGGGCCGAGGCCTTGGAGGACGAAATACCCTTGAGCCCAAGGTCGATCTCGCTAGGGGAAGAAGCCTGCTCCAAGGCGCTTTCCCTCGTGATCATCCCGGAACGGACCAATTGAATGAGGGACTGGTCGAAGGTCTGCATGCCATATTGGCTGTTCCCTTCCGCTATGAACTGACGGATCGATGAGACCTTCCCTTCCGCAATGAGGGATTTGATGGTCGGGGTAACGATCATGATCTCGCAGGCCGGGACCACGCCAACGCCATCGGCCTTATTGACCAAACGTTGGGAAATGACCGCCCGCAGGGTACCTGATAATTGGACCCGGATCTGGTTCTGCTGCTCCGGCTGGAAAAAGTCCAGGATGCGCTCGATGGTCTGGACCGTGTCCAATGTGTGCAGAGTGGAAAGGACCAAATGGCCTGTTTCGGCCGCGGAAATGGCCGCCGAGACCGTTTCCGTATCACGCATCTCACCAATGAGGATGATATCTGGGTCCTGCCGCAGGACATATTTCAGGGCAGCCTTGAAACTTTCCGTGTCCAGCCCGACCTCGCGTTGGGTGATGCTGGACTTCTTGTCCGGATGGACGAATTCGATGGGGTCCTCGATCGTGACGATGTGGGCCGCCCGGTTGGTATTCATCTCGTTGATGAGGGAAGCCAGGGTGGTCGATTTCCCCGATCCTGTGATGCCGACCACCAGGATGAGGCCGCGCTGTTCCAGGGCGATCTGCTTGAGGACCGCCGTGGGCATATTGATGTCCTCGATCCTCGGGATCCGTTGGGGAATGACCCGCATGATGATCTCAGGAAGGCCTCTCTGCCACATGGCATTGGTCCGGAACCGGGCCAATCCCTCCACCGCATAGGCCAGATCCACCTCATGGTGGTCCTCAAAGAACAACTTTTGTTGCTTTTCATCCATCAGGTAGGAGGCGATCTCGGCAAGATCTTGGGAGGTCAGGAGGGTCTCGCCTTGGGGGGTCAGGTCACCGTCGATACGGAAAAGAGGAAAGGCGCCCGCCTTTAAGTGGACGTCCGAGGCCTTCTTTTCCACCATGGAATAGAGCAGTTGATGAAGGTCCATTCCTTCTCCCAAAGGGCGTTCAAATGCGTCGTTTCAACGGTGGCATTATATCAACGGGGGTTGAAAAAACCGAACCTTTTGGCTTTTTTAGGGCCGCGCAGACCCAGCGGCGAGTCGGTAATAGGCAAGAATGCCCAGGGAGGCCGTATCCATGGGTATGGGATCGGTCACCCTGATCCGGTAAGAGTTTTCCCCGCTGGAAAGGAACTTGTTCTTCGTTGCCGTCGCCTGAGTCGTGATAAGCCCCAAGGAACGCCAAGCCCCCGGCATCTCCAAGAGCGCCCCTCCCATTTTCCATCGTCCCAACGAATAACAGAATGGATGCGCGGCGCCCAGATCGGCCAGACCTTGGAGTCGTTCTTGGAAAACGGATGTTCTCCGGACAAGAGCGGCGATCCCCGGCGATTGGTCCGCGAGCTGTTTCCAGCCCCAACCATGGACCAGGAAGACCGCAGGCTCAAAAATGACATCCTCCCTCCTCTTCTCGGCGATCCTTTGATACCAGACCGACATGACATAAGGGTCCCCTTCCGCCAAAAGGACCGAACCCCGCGGCAGATCCTGAAGGACATTGACGCCGAAATCGGACGCCAATAGATATCCCATTTTATCCTCCGCCCGTAGGACCGAACCATCCCACACCAAGAGGGCCAGGCCCATCCCCAGGAAGAAGAACAGGATCCCCCTCTTTTCTTTCACCCGATCCTCAAAGCACCTGAGACCAACCACGGCCAAGAGCGCCAAGGCCACGCTTATCGAAACCAAATAAACGGGGACCAAATAGGTATTTTGATCTTCGTGGATCAACAAGACCCCCATCAGAACGGGTCCGGCCCAAAGCAGGGTCTTCCAGAACCAGGTCTTCCGTTTATAAAAAAGCCAACCGATCCCCACCACACCCATCGGGACGAGGAGGGGAAAAACACCCCGGGCAAAGAAGCGGACCATTTCCAGGAAACTTTTGGAATAAAAATCGAATGGTTGGACCCAATGTTCCACCTGAGAAACCAATTTGCGGGAGAGGACCCAATAAAAAAGGGATGGATGAACGGGATAACCCCAGGAAGGCACACAATCCTGGATCGCTCTCAACGGCAGCAGAAGGTAGACCGAAAGCCCCACGATCCCCAGAACCGAACCCACCAAAAGGATGCGGAGACCAGGCCATTTTCCCCACCGACCCCAGTTCCAAACCACCAGGGGACTCCAAAGGACCATGGTTTGCCAATGATTGGCCATTCCGATCGCCCAAAGGAACATCGTCGCCCCGACCGTCCCCGTTCCGCTCCGGTCGGACGAACCGACCCGCATCAAAAGACAGACCAAGAAAAGGTTCAAGGCATAGACCACCCCTTTGGCCGTGAGTGCCTGGGCCACAAAAGCGTGGATCGAGAACAGTAAAAGAACGAAGAAGATCCTGTCTCGAAAGGCCGAAGCCAGGGATGGTTCTTTTCCTCGGAGTGAATTCAAAAGGGGAAAGGAGACCCATACTGCCGCCAGGAGAAGCCCTTCCGACAACAGGTTCATCCGAAAGGCTGGCGTCCCCACCGGCAACCAATTCATGATATGGCCCAGCAAGACCACCCATGGATATCCCGGGGGATGGGGTATCCCCAGGCCCACCGCCGCCGCGACCATTTCACCGCTGTCATCGGCCATCAATCCAGGGTTTTGGATCCGCAGAAGGATCCCCCAAAGGACCAAGAGGATGCCCGCGTCCAGCCACCCGGCCGTGAAGGATTTGCCATTCACCGAACGACCGCCCATCGTCCCCCCTATCGATCGTTCAACGAGCGCCAATATTCAACCTGGGCTTCCTTGTTCAAGGGGTCCAGGACCAGGGCCGCATGGAACGCTTCCCGGGCCCTCAATTTGTCCCCCATTTTTTTCATGAGTTTCCCCAGGCTCAACTGGGCTTGCAATTGTTTGGGGTTCAAGACCACCGAAGCCTCCAAAAGATCCTGCGCTTCTTTCGACCGCCCTTCCTTATCGTAGATCTTCGAAAGTTGGTATTGGGAATTGGCCAATTCGGCGTCCAAATGAATGATGCGGTCCAAAAGCTCCACCGTCCGGTCCTCGCGCCCCGAGACCCTTGAATCGTCCAATTCCCTCAAAAGTTCGGCGATCCGGGCTGGATGGCTCTTCAGGGTCGCCTCGAAATCCAGTTGGGCCGCCTCCAGCATGTTCTTTTGGGAATAAAGCCACGCCAAATGGTCCTGGGCCTCTTTGAAACTTGGGTCCAATTTCAAGGCGCGGTCGAAGGACCGGATTGCTTCCGAATAAAGCCCCCGTTCCATCAGGTCCAGACCCATTTGATTGAAGCCCTCCACATAGGATCCAAAATAGTGTTGGGTCCAGGGATCCTTGATCGTTCCGGCCTTCGGCAGACCCACCAGGTCGTAACGGGCCGGGACCCCTTCGGGATCGGGTCCCTTGGAAGGATCGGACACGAAAAGACGGACCAGGCCCAAAGAATAGCTCGGCAGTCCCTTCCCGATGGGAAAGGGCTCGTCCAAGAGCAAGTTCCATTGGCCCCAGTTGTCCCGAATGAACCGGTCCAAGTTCCCTTTAGGTTCGCCGCCCGCCCGCGAGAATAGGATCTCCGGCTCCTTTTCAATGGCTTCAGCCGCGAACCATTTTTTCCCGAGGTAGTCCTCGTTCAAGATCACCGAATGCGTCACCAGGCCCAGCGACCTTTGGGTCGCCACACAGGCCCAATTCTGGAACGGATCCCGGCAGATCAAGAGGGAGCGGGGACCCATGGTCCGCAAGAGGTTCTCCGCATGCTGGGCGGGAAAGTAGAAATCGCTCCTCCAAAATCCTTGGCCCTGCCACAAGGCGGCGCCGATCAGGCCAAAAAAAAGGATCAGAGCCCCCAAAGTTCCCCTCAGTGGTTTTTTGGAGCGTTGGTCCAAGGATCCCATGGCTTTTTCCAAGCCCTGGTCAAAGAAAAAGGCCGCCTCCGCCAGGAACCAAAGAAAGGTCGGCCCCAATGTTTCCGTTGTGCGGGAGGCGAACAGGATGCCGCCAAGGCCTGAAAGGACCCAAACCCAAAAGGTGTTTCCCGGGGTCATCCCGCTACGGCCTTTTTTGACCAAAAGTCCGAAACCCAAAAGGCTGAGGATGGCTCCGACCAAGATCGATCCACCGGACCATCCCGTCCAGTCCAAGACCGACCTCCAAGCCGGTGCGTCTTGGGCCCAATGCGCCGTCCAAACCTCCCGCCACTGGAACAAAAGGGTCCGGAAAGGGGACTTTCCTCCCCAGGATGGGAACACCTTGTCCGCGCGAAAAAAAAGCCAAAGATAGGGGGTCAACCCCGCCACAACGCATAGCAGACCCTTCCACACCGGGGTCTCGGAAACTTCTTGGCGGCCCCAAACAGCCAGGATCCCCAATAGGCCCCAGATGGGATGGACCGAAAAAAGAAGAGCGGCCAGGAAAGTGACCGTGAGCCATGGCTTTTCATCCCTGTTCAGACAGCCCCGAAGCAGGAGATAAAGGAAAAATCCAAGGGATGCCGGAAGGCCCGAGGCCAAGGTTCCCAGGTTCCAAAAGGGCGTGCTGATGGCGAGCACCATACCCATCAGGAGGGTGATGGACCAAACCTGGAGGTTTTGTTTCGGAGAGCGATGGAACGACTCGGCGGCCCAACATCCGAGCCCAGCGGCCAGGAATGCGGCTGAAGCCAACGGAAGCAGGGACATGTCCCCTGGGCCGAAAAGATGGACGGTCGTTTGTCCGACCAGATAGCTCAATGGGGACCAAAGCGGTTCCACCACCGTTCCTTCTTGGACCGCCGTCCAGAAGGACGGATCCTTCCCCCAAAAAAAGGTCGGCATCCTGGAAAGAAAATAGATCGTCCCGCTGAAAAGAAAGGTCCCGAACGCGGCCATCAAGGCTGGCAGGGAGGGCCCGGAACCCCTGAGGACGCCGGAAGCCAAGAGGAACATAAAAAAAGAACCGAGGATAAGGACCGAACCCTGTCCCATCTTGCCCATGGAAAAGAGATACCATCCCCAGGGGCCCAGACCGAAGGCGGCGAACCAAAGAAGACCGTTGAAACGCCCCCCCCGCTCTTCCCATAGGCGGGCGTTCTCCTCAGCCGCCAGGTCCTCAATCGAGCGCATGGAGGTTCCGCCAGATGAGGGCCATGCCCTTTTGGGTCAGGTCCGGATCGATATGGTCAAAAAGTCCCGAAGAACGGAAAAGTCGGCACCAGCCGCCGGTGGCGATGGCGGGTGCCCGGGGGCCTATTTCCCGGCGTATCTCCCGAAGAAGTTCCCGCGTCGTGCCGATGGCCCCGTAATAGACGCCGGAACGGACCGCGGCTTCCGTCGTCCGCCCGACCACTTGGTGGGTCCTCTCAAAAGGGACCATGGGAATCTTGGCTGTGAAATCATGCAGTGCCCGGAGGGATATCCCGATACCCGGCAGAATGGCCCCACCCACATAGGCCCCCCTCCGGTCCACCACATCGAAGGTCGTCCCCGTCCCATAGTCCACGACAATGGAGGGTTGGCCATAGAGCTCCCGGGCCGCCACTGCGTTGGCCAAACGGTCCGCGCCTGCCTGGGAGGGCTTGAGCACCCCGACCCGCCCCCCCAAAGGGCTCCGGTGGGTCACGAAATGGGGTTCCAGGCCCAAAATCTTTTGCGAGGACTTCCGAAGGAGAGGGTCCAAAGGCGGCACCACGCTGGCGATCAGAAAACCCTCCACCCTCTTTCGCTTGGCCAGTTTCCCGAAGAATGAAGGGGGCCCCATGCGTGTCCGGAGTCGCGCGGTCGGCACCCACAGCCGGGAAAGGATGCGGCTCCCTTCCATCAAGGAGGCGACGGTACGGGTATTCCCAACCAGTAAGGTCCAGATCACGCGATCCCCTTGTGGCCCTTGGCCCGAAAGGTGACATCCCCGGAAAGGACCCTTTGGACCTCTCCGGTCTTGAGACTCAGGAGAAGGGCCCCGTTACGGTCCAAGCCCAAGGCCATACCCGTGATGCTCCGCTTGCCTTGGGTGAGCCGCACCTCCCGGCCCAGCGTCACGTTCCTCTTTCCCCATTGTTCGCTCAACCGGTCGATCCGTCCATGGAGAAGGTCCTCGTACCCTTCCTCCAGATGATCCAGGAGCCGGCCCAGGAGCTTCTGCCGGTCCCAGGTCCTCTTCGTGGCCATTTGAAGGCTGGTCGCGGCCTTCCGAAGTCCGGGCGGAAAATCCTTCGCGACCTGGTTCACATTGAGCCCCACTCCCAATACGATCGACGGCCTATTATCCCGGGAAGGACCCACTTCGGTCAAAATCCCGCAAACCTTCTTGTCGTTCAAGAGCAGGTCGTTGGGCCACTTGATCCCCGCCCGGACCCGGAAGGTCTCCAGGCATCGGGCCACCGCCACCGCGGCCATCAAGGTCACCCAAGGAAGGTCCTTGGGCGACGATCGGGGCCGTAGAAGCAGGGAAAAAGCCAAGGCCCGTCCCGGCGGGGTGATCCAACGGCGCCCCTGCCTTCCCCTGCCCCGGGTCTGGGAATCGGCCTGGACCACCGTCCCTTCGGGATAACCCTGGGCCGCCAGGTCCAACAAGAGACGGTTGGTCGAATCGATCTCGGAAAAGGAAAGAAGGACGGAGCCGAACCGGCCGGCGCGGATGGCCGGGCCCAAGGTCGTCCTCCGGAAGGGGTTCAAAGGGGATGGAACTCCAGCGAAAAATCCAGGGACGGGGCCGAATGGGTCAGGGAGCCCGAGGAGAACCGGTCCGCCTTCAAGGCGGCATAACGATGGATGTTGGACAGGGTCAGCCCACCCGAGACCTCGACCCCCATTTTCCCCTTCACCAGGGCCAGGACCTTTTTCAACAGACGCGGATCGGCATTATCCACCAGGATCATGTCGGCCCCGGCCCTTAGGGCTTCGGAGGCTTCCACGAAATCTTCCACTTCGACCTCGATGAATTCCCCCGGGCCGTATCTTTTCCGGGCGGCCCGGACCGAAGCATAGACCCCGCCGCCTAATTTCAGGTGATTGTCCTTGATGAGCACTTGAGAGGCCAAATTGAACCGATGGTTCAACCCGCCGCCCACCCGAACCGCATAACGCTCCAACTCGCGCCACAGGGGGGTGGTCTTTCGGGTGTCATAGAGACGCGCAATTCCCAATTTTTCCCGGAACCTCCGGGTCAGGGTGGCGATCCCCGAAAGCCTGCTCAAAAGGTTCAAAGCGGTCCTTTCGGCCGACAGGAGACCCCGGGCCTTCCCTTCGATCCAAAGGGCCCTTTGTCCGGCCTTCAATCTTTGACCGTCACGGGCAAGGGGCCGGAACTTGGCCCGGGGCTCCATCAGCCGCAAGGTTTCAATAAAGAAAGGCAATCCCGCCAGCACACCGTTCGATTTGCAAAGAAGTTCGACCCGGGCCCTGGCACCCGCAGGCACCACCCCCCTGGTGGTCCGGTCGGCCCAAGCGCCATCCTCCCGGAGGGCCTTCTGGAGCAGCGGCCGAATTTCCTGGAGCCCGGGGGCCTGGAGGGTCCTCAAGTTCAATTTTCCAGGAACTTCAGGTTGTTCTCGATCCGGGCGATCTTCTCCTGGGTCTCCCTCAGTTTCGCCTTTTCGGCATCGACCAATTCGACCGGGGCATTCTTGACGAAGGACTCGTTGCGGAGCTTGCCTTCGATGGTTTGGACGTACTTGGCCAGCTTCTCCCGCTCCTTGACCTGTTTGGCGGCCTCCGCCTTCAGGTCAATGAGGCCCTCCAAATGAAGATAGAGTTCCCCGCCCTTGACCACCACCAGCGCGGTCTTGACCGGGCGTTCCTTCGCCGGCCCGTAGTCCTGGACCCGGCCAAGGGGTTTGAGGAGGGATTCCTGGGCGGACCCGGCCGAGAAAGCCAGGGCCGCCCCTTGATAGGAGACCTTCACCTGGGCCGAGGGCGGAACGTTCAATTCACTTCGGCTGGTCCGGATGCCCGTCACGACCTCCTGGAGGAAGGCGAATTCCTCCAGGGCCTTCTCGTCCACCGGGTAGTCCTTGGGATCGGGCCAGGGCGACCTCATGATGCTTTCGGAGCGGCCCGGCAGCTTATGCCAAAGCTCCTCGGTCACGAAGGGGGTCACCGGATGCAGGAGCCTGAGGATCCCCTCCAGGACGGTCACTACCATCGAGGCGGCCAAGGTCTTTTCCGGGGACCCGGCCAGGGCGTAAAGGCGGGGCTTCACGCTCTCCAGGTACCAATCACAGAACTCGTTCCAAACGAAACGATAGAGGGTGGCCGATAGTTCGGCCACCCGGTAGCGTTCATAGTCCTGGGTCACTTCGGCGGTCACTTTCGAGAGCCGGGACAGGATCCAACGGTCCTCCAAACGGAGGCTCCCGTGGTCGGACGGGGTCAGGGGCTTCAACGCCGTGCCGTCGGACAGGCCCAACAGCACGAATCTTGTGGCGTTGTAGAGCTTGTTCACGAAGTTACGGGAGGATTCGAGCTTCTGAGGCGTCAGGGCCACATAACGTTGTTTGGTCTCGATGCTCGTCAGGGTGAACCGGAGGGCGTCGCAACCATGCTTCTCGATGATCTCCAGGGGGTCCACCACGTTGCCCTTCGACTTGCTCATCTTCTTCCCGTCCTCATCGGCCACCAAAGAATAGATATAGACCTCCCGGAAAGGCACGTCCCCCATGAACTTGAGACCCATCATCATCATGCGGGCCACCCAGAAGAACAGGATGTCCCAACTGGTCACCAGCACGGAGGTCGGGTAGAAGGTCTTCAGGTCCTGGGCCATCGGATCGGGCCACCCCAGCGTTGAGAAGGGCCAAAGCCCCGAGGAGAACCAGGTATCCAGCACGTCCGGGTCCTGTTCCCAGGCCGACGCCTTGCACTTGGCGCAAGGGCCCGGCGTCTCGGCCGCCGCCACTTGGTTGCCGCAGGAAGTGCAGTTGTAGACCGGGATGCGGTGACCCCACCAGATCTGGCGGCTGATGCACCAATCCTGGATATTGGACAGCCATCTCTCGTATTCACCCCGCCACATCTCGGGGACGAATTTGGTCTTCCCCTCGGCCACGGCCTGCAAGGCCTTCTCGGCCAGGGGCTTCATCCGGACGAACCACTGCTTGGAATAATAAGGTTCCACCACCGTCCCGCAGCGGTAGCAATGGCCCACGTTGTGCTCATGGGGTTCGACCTTCAGGAGGAAACCGCCGGCCTCCAGGTCGGCCACGATCTTTTTGCGGGCCGCGAAACGGTCCATCCCTTGATAGGGGCCCGCGTTCTCGTTCAGGGTCCCATCCGGGTTCAGGATATTGATGCGTTCCAGCTTGTGCCGGTTCCCCACCTGGAAATCGTTGAAGTCATGGGCCGGGGTGATCTTGACCACCCCCGTTCCGAATTCCTTGTCGACATAGGCATCCTTCAGGACCGGGATCTTCCGGCCCAAGAGGGGAAGGAGGACCGACTTCCCTTCGAGTCCCGCGTAACGCCCGTCCTCCGGATGGACGGCCACCGCCGTATCCCCCAACAGGGTCTCGGGACGGGTGGTGGCCACTTCAAGCCCCTGGGACGGGTCATGGGCGAAAGGGTATCGGAGATGGTAGAAATTCCCGTGGACCGGCTTGTGCTCCACTTCAATGTCGGAGAGGGCCGTGCGGCAGTGGGGACACCAATTGATGAGGTAATAGTCCTGGACGATGAGCTTTTCGTTGTAAAGGCTGATGAAGACCTGTTGGACCGCCTTGGAGAGGCCCTCGTCCATGGTGAACCGGCCGCGGCTCCAGTCGCAGGAAGCGCCCATCTTGCGGATCTGTTGGTTGATGGTGGCGCCGTACTTCTCCTTCCATTCCCAGACCTTCCGAATGAAGGCCTCCCGGCCCAGGTCATGGCGGCTCTTCCCTTCTTTTTTAAGGACCCGCTCCACCACGTTCTGAGTGGCGATCCCGGCGTGGTCCACCCCCGGCAACCAAAGGACGTTGAAGCCCCGCATGCGTTTGAACCGGGCGATCAGGTCCTGCAGGGTGTCGTTGAGGGCGTGGCCCATGTGGAGGCTGCCGGTGACGTTGGGAGGGGGCATGACCATGCAAAAGGCGGGTTTGGACGACCGGTCCTCGGCCCGGAAATCGCCCGAAGCTTCCCAAAGGGGGTACCACTTGGCCTCGACATCCTTCGGTTCATAGGCCGAAGGCAGGTTCATTTCTTGTTCCATCCGGAATCCCTCGGGAATATTGATGGGGCGGACCCTGGGGGGCGCCCTTTCCGCTAGTCGACGGGCGAGGTCCCCGCGGCCGTGGAGGCCATATTGGCTTCACTGGTCCCCAAGGCATAATGCCCGAAGAGGCTTGGGACCTCCTGCCCATCCAAAAGGATCTTGACCGAGTGCACCTCGAAGAAATTTCCGTCCAAGGTATCAACCAGGCACCGCACCAGCAAGGCTTCCTCGAAAAATCCCACATGGTCCTTCCGGACCCCTTCCGTGGAAAGGTCTACCACCGCTTGGCCCGAGGGGGTCAGGTAGAACTCGTTCAAGGCCAGGCCCTCCGGGACAGGGACCTGCACCTTTCCCGACCGGGCCCCATCGAGGAATGCCATCAGAAGCTGTTTGACCTGGTTGGCCCTGAGGCGGCTCGCCCGGATGACGGCCGTCTGATTGACCAGCTTGCCCGTTTCCGTGTCCAAGGCCCGCAGATAGAGGGTCGCGGGCTTGTCCCCCGGTTCATAAAGAGGCGCGGTGGCGGCGTGCTTGACCGGTCCCGCCCCATGGTGCCCACGCCCATGGAGCCAGAAAAGGACCACCACCGACAGGACGACCAACCCACCGAGAGCCACGATGGGGATGGGAAGGGGACGCTTCATTGGACGTACTCCGCAACGCCCCGGGCGACCTTTTGGGCGAAATCATCCACTTCCGAGGAGGCTGAGAATTTTTTGACGTCGGAAGCGGAGGTCAGGAACATCGGGACCACGACCACGGAAGGAAGGGTCAGGTAGCGCAGGCTCTGGTGGGGGAGGCAATAGAGGTGTCCCGTGAAGGTGGTCACCTCTCCCGGAAGACCCCGGCTGTCCGACAGGACCGAGAGGTCCGTCCCCACCCCGAAGGCCTTGCCCAACGCACGGGCTAACCGAAGGCTGGCCCGGTAAAGGGAAGGCGGGGTCGCCCCCCATCGGGCGGCCTCGGTGAACTCGGTCGATTGGGTCGGCGGCTCGACGACGACGCAAGGGGCCTTGATCCAGTCGTTACGGTCACGCTCAGCATGCAGGACGATCACCGCGGAGGCTTGGGTCGCATTGATGGTCTCCGCCCGCTTCTCGATCGGCAGGGTCTCGTCCCCTTGACGGGCCTGGACCACGTCCATTCCTTGGGCCACCAGGGCCTTCTCCAGGGCCTTGGCGAACCGGACGTTCCAGTCCTTCTCCACCTCGCCGCCGGCCTTGACCCCGCTTTCAGAACCGCCATGGGCCGCATCGACCACCACCAGGGGCTTGGCCCAAGCGGATGTGGTCCCCAGAACGATGGAGAGGGAAAGGAAAACAGGGCAAAAGACCAGGAAGGAACGGGGGGAAAAAAGTGTCACTTTTCTCGGAAAACCCCCATGGAACGGAACTTCTCATAGCGTTGTTGTTCCAGGGCGGAGGGAGAAAGCTTCAGGAGCGGATGAAGGTTCTTTTCAATGGCCTTCCGGAGGTTCGAGGCGGCCAAGTCATGGTCCGAATGGGCGCCACCCGCGGGTTCCGGGACCACTTCATCCACGATATTAAAGGCGACCAAGTCCTGGGCCGTCATCCTCATCGCATCCGCGGCCTGGTGGCTCTTGGAGGGATCGTTCCAAAGAATGGCGGCACAACCCTCGGGAGAGATGACCGAATAGACCGAATTCTCCATCATCAGGACCCGGTTGGCGACCCCGATCCCCAGGGCACCCCCGCTGCCGCCTTCCCCGATGACCGAGGCGACGAGGGGGACCTTGAGCTTGGCCATTTCCAGCAGGTTCCGGGCGATGGCTTCCGATTGTCCGCGTTCTTCCCCGCCCAATCCGGGGTAGGCGCCGGGTGTATCGATGAAGGTCAGAAGAGGCTTCTTGAACTTTTCGGCCATCTTCATGACCCGTAAGGCCTTTCGGTAGCCTTCCGGATTGGGCATGCCGAAATTCCGTTTGATGTTCTCTTTGATCTCGCGGCCCTTTTGATGGCCCAGGATGAAGACCGGTTGTTTCCCCAAGAAACCGAACCCCGCCATGATCGCCTGGTCGTCGCTGAAGGCACGGTCCCCATGGACCTCTTGGAAGTCCGTGATCAGCCTTTTGACGTAATCCAGGGTATAGGGACGTTGGGGGTGGCGGGCCAAGAGGACCCTTTTCCAGGCGCCCGAAGGCTCTGGTGCCGTCTTTTTGGACGAGATGTGATTCGTTTTAGCGGTTTTGATCAATGGAATGAACCCCTTAAAAATGAGGCGTCATTATAAGGGGGTCAAAAGAAGGCCCGCAACGGGCAATCCGAGATCGGTCAACGGCCAGGATCGAAATACTTGTCAAAAAATGCCTTTTTGGCTTCCAAGAACCTTCCTTCTCGAACGGCTTCCCTGATCATTTCCGCGATCTCGGTCATGAACCTCAGGTTATGCAGACTGACCAAACGCAGGACCAGCAATTCATCCGCTTGGAACAGATGCCGTAGATAGGCCTTCGTATAGTTCCGGCAGCATTCGCAGGAACATTCCGGGTCCAGCGGCGTGAAATCGTCGAAATACTTGGCGTTCTTGAGGATGATCCGTCCATTCCGGGTCAAGGCAGTGCCGTTGCGGGCGATCCGGGTGGGCATGACGCAATCGAACATATCCATTCCCCGCTCCACGCATTCCCAAAGGTCCTCGGGTGTTCCCACCCCCATCAAATAGCGGGGCCGGTCCTCGGGCAAATAGGGCGCGGTCCTCTCCACGACCCCATAGATGACCTCTTTGGGTTCCCCCACCGAGACCCCCCCGATGGCATAACCGGGAAAATCCAATTCCAACAACTGCTTGGCGCTCTTTTCACGAAGATGCGGGAAATTGGACCCTTGGACGATGCCGTACAACGCCTGGTCCTTGTCCCGCCCGCTTTGAAGGTGGGTTTCCAGGCAACGCTTGGCCCACCGGGTAGTCCGCTCCACCGACCGGTCCACGTAATCCTCCGGCGAGGGATAGGGAATGCATTCATCGAAAGCCATGATGATGTCGGCACCGATCTTATGTTGGAGCCGGGTGGCCGATTCCGGGGTCATTTCCCACTTGCTGCCGTCCAAATGGGATTGGAAGCGGACCCCCTCCTCATTGATCTGCCGCAGGTCCGCCAAGCTGAAGACCTGGAATCCACCGCTATCCGTCAGGATGGGTCTGTTCCAATGCATGAACCGGTGGAGTCCCCCGGCCTTTTCCACCAGGTCGGCCCCAGGCCGCAACATCAGGTGATAGGTATTGGCGAGCAGGATCTCGGACCCGCAAGCCAGCACATCCTCGGGGGAAAGGGCCTTCACCGAGGCTTGGGTGCCAACGGGCATGTAGCAGGGCGTGGTCACTTCCCCATGGCCCAATTTCAAGACCCCGGCCCGGGCCCGGGTCTTTGGGTCTTTCGCGGTCACTTTAAATTCGTGCAAAGGCTTTGAACCCTCCCCGGATGCCCAGACCCGCCCACAGCCCAACGGCCAAAAGAGCGAGGAACAGCCCCAACCGAACGGCGGTGGGCCGATAGGTCATCGTCACCCTTTCTTCCCCGGGCCCCAGAAGGACCCCCCGGAAATCATGGTTCACCACATGACAGGTCTTTTCCTGTCCGTCGACCAAGGCGACCCACCCGGGAAAGGCCGTCTCGCTGGAGACCAACAAGGCCCTTCCTTTCCCGACCGCCTCTATCTCAAGCCGGTTAGGCCCCATCGAGGAATAATCGACCCTGCGCGAGGAATAAGGCCCCGTCCGTAGATCCCCCTCCGCGAAGCATTCTTTCGTGAAATCAAAAGCGTGGCCCGCGGCCCACCGCATATCCTCATCCCATGAGGTGCCGGGCAAAACGCGGGTCACCGAATGCCATTTCGACAACGAGGACAAATTCACCCAAAGCGGGTCCGGAGCCGATCCGGCCTCCAACCTTTTGAACCCAGGACCTGGGTCCGTCCCGAAAAAATAGCGAACGTCAAGGTAATCCAGGATCTTTTTGGAGAAAGCCCCGGAAATACGCGCCGCACCGTACCACCATTTCAAAAAATCCTTCAAGAAGAAACTGTCGTGGTCGAAGACCTCCTCCCGACCGTAGTTCAGGGGCCAATTCGGGATAAGGTCACCGCGAAGTTGATCGAAAGCCTCCTGGATGGACCGGCCGGAAACCGCTTCACCTTTTTGGATCACGCCATATTCATGGTCGATCCGCCCCGGTTCGGTCATCCGCGCCAGGCATGGGGGCGCCTCCCGGTAAAAAGAGACCGGAAGGGTGTAACCAAGGCTTTGCGCCACCGGCCCCAATGAACAAAGGACCGCCAGGCCCAGGAAAAACCTCCCGGTGTCCCGGCCTTTTGAAAACGACCTCCCGGCCAAGAAAATGGCCAAGACGCCACACCAAAAAGAGGGCAGATCAAATGGGACCCCCAAGGCAAGGGCTCCACCCGCCGTCGCAAGAACGACCCAGGTCCAGGAACTTTCGCCCTTCGTTCCCTTCACTTTCGACCCATCCCCCTCGAAAGCCTGAAGCGCCGCCCAAACCCCGAAAAAAACGACCCAGGAAATGAGATAGCCCGAACGAACGACCCAATGGAACCCGGGAAGGATGTCTTTCAACCACAGGCCCACCCCCAGTAGAGGGCCCGTACTCAATAGAAAGGCCAGCAGAAAAAGAAATAGCGTCACCCCTTCCACCCTTCGCCGAAAAGCCCCCCATAAAAGCAGGACCACGATGGGAAGCCCGGCGAAATAAACGGAGACCGACGCGTCGATACCGGTGAAGGAATGGAGCGGATGGCCGTTGAAAAAAGGGTTCAACCAACTGGCAAGGTGTTTCCATTCGATCCCTTGGGACATGGCCAAGCGTTGATCCACATTGCTGAATTTCAGGAACTCGGAGAAAGGAAGGAGCCAAGCCAGGTTGAAAAATACCGCGGCCCCCGCGCCAAGAAGGGTCCAGCCCGCCCAACCCCGGACCCTCCCCCATTGATCCGGAACGTTCCGCAGCAGGAAGGCGCTTCGGATGCTCAGGTCAAGGCCGAGGAAAAAGGCCGTCAGATAACCATAAAGGGGATAACCCGAAGCACCTTGGAGCCCAAGGGCCAGGGAAAAAGCCAGACCGGTCCCGGAAGAGGGTCTTTCCCAGACCCACCAGGCCGTCCGGAAGACCCATGGGATCCAGGAGAAAGCGAACAACATGGCCGGGATCTGCATCACGCTCAATGAGTTGAAGGAAAAACCGAAGGCCAGGGAACCCGCGAGGGCCGTCCAGGGCGGGATCCCGCGGTCCCGGACAAAAAGATAGAAACCCAAGGCCCCCCAGAGTTGGTGTCCCACGACCAGGAACCGGAAAGCGTCCTCGGGAGACATCCATTCGTAGAACAACCTCAAAGGCGGATACCAGGCTCCCATCTGGGGATCGGCCCAATAGGGCCGCCCGAACGCCACATCCGGGTTCCATAAAGGCAGGATCCCTTGGGCGAACCAATGCCCCCCCCATTTCCAAAGCGGCTGGAAAAAACCCGAGCTGTCCATCCAAACGAAGGTTTCACCGCCCAAGAGGACGCGATGATGGAAATAAGCCCAAAGAAGGACGAGCCACAGCAAAGGGATGAGGTCAGGAAAGGATCGAAGGTGTGGTTGGGAGGTTTTCCCGGAGGATGGTCTTGGCACCGGATGATTTTAACCGTCCGGTCCACGGACACAAAGGGACCTTCCACTCCGGGAATGCTGTTTTCTCGCGCTCCTTTCCCTACAATGCCGCCATGGACCGCGATATCTATGTTCCACCCCAGGGCCCGCCCCAAAAGGGCCTTCCCCGGGACATCTACGCCAGGATGGGAGAAGAGAACATCTTCCGGATGCTTTCGGACTTTTACGAAGAATTGGAGAAGTCGCCCATCCGCTCCATGTTCCCAGCGGATATGCGGGAGGCGTCGAAAAAATCGGCCAAGTTCTTCGTCCAATTGCTGGGAGGACCACCCCTTTACGCCATCGACCACGGACCGCCCCGGATGCGGGCCCGGCACATTCCTTTCCCCATCGATGACAAAGCGCGCCAGGTATGGCTGGGATGCTTCGAGCGCATCCTCGGGGACGGTGGGGCGAAATATGCCTTCCCGCCCGAACACCTGGATGCCTTCCGTGAATTCTTGAGGGATTTTTCAGCTTGGATGGTCAATAAGGCCGGATAGGCTCAGCGGCGGGCGCGTTTTCGTTTTCCGGATTTCCCGACCCTTTTGCGGGGCTTTCTTTTCGATGCCGACCCGTTTCCCGGCCGTGCCGGGGACATCTTGTAGTAGATCAGTTCGGGGTTGTTCCGGTCCAAATGGGAGATGAAGCCGGACTTGACGAACCCGTTCCTCTCGAAGACCGACTGCATGGCCACATTGGATTTGTTGGTCGAGGAAAAGAGCTTGTTCCCTGCGCTGAAGGCTTCCATCGCCCGGATCATGGCCGAGGCCACCCCATAGCGCCTCATCTTCGGATGGACCACCACTAGGTCGATGAAATAATGGCTGTAGAAATCCTTGGTCCAAATGAGGAATCCCGCCGGGATGCGACCTACGAAAGCGATGAAGGCCCGCTTTTCCTTGAGGGCGGCGTTGAGGTGGCGGAGTTGGTGCCACTTGGGGGCCGCGGCCTTGTTGATCTCCACCATGGCGTTACGGTGATGGAACTTGGCTGGAACGACCTTCAATATGAATTCGCGTTCAATGAGGCCCATGGACCCTCCCCTGGCATGGCCCCATTTTACCCAAACATGCCGTTAAGGATGGCCGCCTTTTTCGTAAACCTATAGGATCAGCATGGCGTCCCCATAGGACAGGAACCGGTAACCTTCCCGGATCGCCTCCTGATAGGCCGCCAAGACCCTTTCCCGGCCGGCAAAGGCGCTCACCAGCATCAGAAGGGTGGACTTGGGCTGATGGAAATTCGTGAAAAGGACGTCCACCGTCCGGAAACGATAGCCCGGGGTGATGAAAAGACGGGTCTCATCGGGCTCCGTCCGGAAGGACCCATCGGCCTGGGCCGCGGATTCCAAGGCCCGGACCGAGGTCGTCCCGACGGCCACGACCCGTCCCGGGCGGGCCTTGGCCCTTTGGATCTCCCGGACGGTGGCGGCCGGAACCTCGAACCATTCGGGATGCATCACATGGTCCTCCACCTCATCGGCCGTGATCCCCAGAAAGGTCCCCAGGCCCACATGGAGGGTCACGGGACTTTTTCGCACTCCCCGATCCGCAAGGGACCTTAGAAGAGCCTGCGTGAAATGGAGTCCGGCCGTCGGGGCGGCTACCGATCCTTCCTCACGGGCGAAGACGGTCTGATACCGGCTCCGGTCGCCCGTTTCGTCCGCCCGTTTGATGTAGGGCGGCAAGGGGACATGACCATGAGCGGCAAGGAATCGACGCAGGTTTCCCACGTGATTGAGCCGGACGATGAAGTGGCCTTCCCCGATCGACTCCAGCACCGCCGCTTCCCCCTTGCCTTCCAATCGCAGGACACAAGGCGTCTTGATGCGCTTGGCCGGGGAGACCAGTGCCTCCCACTCATGAGGAAGCTCGGTGGAAGCCTGGCCTGCCCCCAAGGCCGGCCGCAGCAGGAATATCTCGATCTTCGCCCCGGTTTCGGGCTTCAGGGCATGCAAGCGGGCCGGAATGACCTTGGTCCGGTTGACGATCATCAGGTCCCCCGGCAGGAGCCATTGGGGCAGGTCCCGGACATGGCTGTGCTCCACCCGTCCCGTCTTGCGGTCCAGGACCAGCATCCGGGAGGCATCCCTCTTCTGCAGGGGATACTGGGCGATCCTTTCAAACGGCAGCAAATAATCGAAAAGTTCGGTTTTCATAGGCGGTTTCCCGGGCCCGAAAGGATCATGGGTAACTTTCCATTCTCTCCACCATGACCCCACGATAGTAATAACGAAGGATATCAAAGGCTGAATAGCCCTTTTGGGCCATCCCAAAGGCCCCCTCCTGGCAAAGACCCACTCCATGGCCCCAGCCCTTCCCCGTGAAGCGGACCATGGAGTCGCCGATCCGGACCTCGAAGCGTGTACTCCGGATGACATCGGGACCTATGGCCATGCGGAAGGTCGATCCTTTCATCTCCTTGACCGTTCCGTCCCCGTCCCGGATCGCCAACTTGAGGATCCGGTTCCCTTCATCGCGCGAAAGGACCGTCAGACCCGCGATGTCGGACAGTTCCACCCCCGCCCCCCGGAGCTTTTGGACCAGGTCATCCATCGGGACTTCGGCCGACCAATGGAAATGGACCCCATGGTCCCCGAAGGAACAGGGGACCGAGCGAAGATAAGGTCGGTCCTGGAACCAGACGGTGGAGGCATCGGCCGTTCTCCCTCCGCAATTGGAATGAAAAAAGGCCTCGATGGGTTTGTTTCGATAGGTCAGGATCTCGCCCCGGCTCGATAGGACCGCTCGGCGGATAGGTTCGGTGACCCGGTCGGACCCTTGGTACATTTGAAAAAGGGCCGTGTTCTCCAGGTCGTAGGGCTGTCCCTTTTCCCGGGCTTGAAGGCGGTTCAAGAAGGCGAAAGTGCGGGCCGCGATGGCCTGGGCCTTGAGGGCTTCGGCCGGCCCGTTCCCCGGGACTTCACCGGCCAGGACCCCCATCACATAATCCTCGAAAGGCAGCTCATTGATGACGGTCAAAAGGCCCTTCCCGGCTTCGACCACCTCGATGGAACCATTGAAATTCTTCCCGTCCACCCGGATCATCCCTTCGCCCGAGGGCCGGATAAAGGCCCTTCCGGAGTAGAGACGGTCGGAGGTCAGGACAATCTCCCGATAGCTTTTCCCTCCCGACCGAAAGGTGGGTGTGCTCCAAGGAAAACCCGAAAGCTGGAATTCCTCAGGAGCCTGGAGTTTGACGGAGCTATGTTTGACCACAATGGCCACCCGGATGGTGAGCGGTGGAACGTCCGGTCCGGGAGCGACCTCCGGCGCCGATCGAACGACCTCCGCCGGGGCTTCCCAGGGATTCGCCTGATGGCCGATGGTCTCGCATCCGGCGATGGCCCAAAATGCGGCGAAAAGAAAAAAGAGGGGTCTCATTCGAACTTCGACAACACCCACAGGATGAAAGAAACAAGGAAGGACAACAAAAGACAGGTCACGATCGGGAAATAGAAGGTGAGACTTCCCTTTTCGACCCGGATATCCCCCGGGAGGTCACCCCATAAGGACGACTTGCCGCCCACCCAAAGGAAAAATCCGAAAAGGACCAACCCGCACCCAATGCCCATGAGCAACTTGCCGACTTGGGGTAGTTCCAAGGTTCCACACCTCACAATGAAAAAGGGCGGCGGGGCCGCCCTTGGGGTTCTTCGGATGGGATCGGGATCAGGACTTCATGACCTTGTCCTTGACCTTTTCCCAGTCCGCCAGGAAGCGCTTGAGCCCGATATCGGTCAAGGGGTGGTTGAAAAGGGTCTTCAAAACGCTGAAGGGCATGGTCCCCACATCGGCGCCCGCCATGGCGGACTCGACGATATGCTGGGGATGCCGCAAGGAAGCGGCCAGGACCTGGGTCTTGAAGCCGTAGTTCTTGTAGATCAGGATGATATCACGGATGAGCTGCATGCCATTGTTCGAGACGTCGTCCAGCCGGCCCACGAAGGGACTGATGAAAGTAGCCCCGGATTTCGCGGCCAAGAGGGCCTGGGAGGGGGAAAAACAAAGGGTCACATTGACCTTGATGCCTTCCTGGGAAAGGGCCCGGCAGGCCTTGATGCCTTCCGGGATAAGGGGCACCTTGACCGTGACGTTGGGGTGGAGCTTGGCCAGGGTGTGACCCTCTTTCATCATCCCGTCAAAGTCCGTCGCCGTGACCTCCGCCGAGACCGAGCCGTTCACCAGGGAACAGATCTCCTGGATACGGCCATGAAAATCCACTCCCTCCTTGGCGACCAGGGACGGATTCGTGGTCACGCCGTCCACCAGGCCCCAGGCCACCCCTTGTTTGATCTCCTCCAAGTTCGCGGTATCCAAGAAGAATTTCATGTCGTCCTCCCGATCATTTTGGGGATTATCGACCCCCCTATTTTAAATGTCAATCGAGCCAGCCTGCGGCGGATCATGGCGGTTGCGGCGGTAGAAGGCGACTTTCGACAGGAGGATCCCGATCTCGTAGAGCAGGATCAATGGGACCGCCACGATGGTCTGGGTCACCGGATCGGCGCTGGGCGCGACAAAAAGCGCCAGGATGAAGGAACCGACGACGGCATGCTTGCGCTTCTGGCTGAGGAAGGCGGGTGTGGCGATCCCGATGGAGACCAGGGCGGCCAGCACCAGTGGAAGTTCGAACAGGAACCCGAAGATCAACAGGAAATTGACGACGAAGGCGAAATAGCCCTGGAGGGTCCATTGAGGGATGAAATGGAAATCCAGGTTGTATCGGATCAGGAAATCCAAGGCCATCGGCACGATCAGGTAATAGCCAAAGGCCAGGCCCCCGAAAAAGAACGCCAAGAAAAGGATGAAGACGGTCAACATGGCCCCCCGCTCATGGGCTTTCAATGCGGGGGAAACGAAGGACCAGATCTGGACCAAGAGGAACGGGGAAGCCAAGAGGATCCCGGCGATGGCCGCCAGCTTCATATCCACCATGAAGGCTTCGGTCGGGTTCAGGGTCTGGAGCTCATGCACGTGGGCGACGGCCGCCGAGGGTTTGGACAAAACTTGAAGAAAAGGCCTCAAGAGCCAGGCGAAAAGAAGGTCCGAACGCCAAAAGGCCAGCGCCATCCCGGCGAGGGCGAAGAACCCGCTGCGGATCAGGGCTCTCCGAAGTTCGCTCAGGTGTTCGGTCAGATATTTGGGCCGGTCTTGGACGGGCTCGGACATGGGGGCACTATACACTAGGCCGGACCACGGGAGGTCCTTACTTGGAGGGCTGAGCGGACTTCGCCGGGGCCGCCACCGGCGTCAGGATCGAATTGTAGTAGCCTTCCATCGTGGAAACGACGGCATCCGCGATCTTATAGACGTCCTTGGACCGGCTGGAACTGACGAAGACCTTCCCTTGCTCCCGCCGCCCAAAACGATAGTTGGCCGTGCTCCCATCCGCCAGGGTCACCTCCACCTGGAAAACGGGTTCTTTCAGCCCCGTAGCCTCATCGGAGGGCGGGAATTCGAGGACGGTCTCCGACGCCAATTGGTCGATCAAGTTCTTGGCCTCGTTATCGGCGTTCGGCCGTCCGGGACAGGTCCATGCTCCCTTCACGTCCTTTTGATAGGCATAGGAGGCGCTCCCCCGGCGGACCACCAAATTCTTGACCGCTCCGCCATCGAATTGAAGGGCCGTTTTATCCCGATAATCGTCGATCTTGAGGTCCAGGGACTTGTCGATATATTCCCCCACCAAACCCACATAGGGCTCCTCGCCTGATTTGGCATAGAGATTGGTCGTCTTGAGTTTTTTACGCCCGATCAGGATGGAATGGGTGCCGGACGAGTCGCTGTTCTGCACCTCAATGCGGATATGGGGGGAAGAAAGTCCGTAGATCTTGAGGTCCGTCGGATGGTCCGTGACGAATTCCTCGATCCGGAGCGAACTGATGGTGTTCAGTAGGTCCCGGACCTTGTTCGTGTCGGCCTTGGACTGGATCGGGGCCACGATGTTCCACTGCCCCCCCTTGTCCCGTTCGAAAGAGGCGGTTTTCCCGTCCCGGACGACACGAACCTTCCGGGCCAAGACGGAATCGGTCTTGAAAAAGAAGCGGTCCCGGTAGGAGTCAAGACCCTTATGCAGGTTGTCCGCCGCGTAGGAGCCGACCAAGTAGACCTTGTTCTTGTCTCCCGGTCTCACATAGACCGTCGAGCCGCCGATGGCTTTATTACCGACCAATAGGACGAAGGTCTGCCCGCTTTTGGACTTGAGGGTGCATTTCCCCTGGGGCGGGTCCAAACCGAATTGCTTCAGGTCGGAGGGTGCCTCAATGGTCGTTTCCGGGTTCATGTCCCCGATCCCCGTCAGGAGAGAGCGGATCGTGGCCTCATCCGCCTTGTAGTGTTTAGGGGAATCGATCGTCCAAACGTCCTTGTCGCCCTTCGTCATGAGGATGGGCCCCATCTTGACATTGGCGCTGTTCGAAAAGTCCTCCACCTGGATGCTCTGGATCTCATCGGCCACGAAACGGTCGAGCACCGCGACCTTTTTATCATCCTCGGGTTTCTTGGCCGGTCCCCTCTCGAAGAAATAGATGTAGCCGCCGACGAGGACTACGACCAGGAGATAAAAATAGGTGGTCTTGA
The DNA here is from genome assembly GCA_035549195.1 of bacterium. NCBI lineage: Bacteria > bacterium. The sequence goes on along the minus strand of DASZRK010000080.1, from coordinate 92,820 downwards.
AGTTCTTCAAAAGGTCGACTCCGAAGGATCAGAGGGAACGGCGGCGGTACCAGACCACCCCGCCGAGCAGGAGGGTCCCGAAAGGAATAAGGCCTACCGCGACGTACTTGATCAGGTTCGCACTGACGGTGGTCAGGTTGACGGTCCGGTTCTCCTCCGTCTTCGGATGGATGGAGATCTTGTTCTCATCCTCCGCCGCCCAGCTGAAGCAATTGATGGCCAAGTCGCCGTTCCCGGGAGCTTGGAGGAAATTGTTGGTCATGAAATTGGAGCCGCCGATCACGACCAACCGGGCCTTCTTGTCGCTCGAGCCCGGCACGGGATATTCACAGGCGTAGCCCATGTCGAGGGGGCCGCTCAAGTCCCCGGGCTCCCGCTTGAGCGTCCGGGCCTTGAAGTCCTTCCCGCCATATCCGTTGGACGTCGTTTGCATCAGGAGCCCCTGGACCACACCTTCGAGGGCCGCGGTCCCCTTATGGATGCTCCGCATGAACGGCATGATGGTCAGGACCCGACTGTCCGCCAGCTTTTGGACGATGGAATGGCCCATGTATTGGGGGACGATGTTGCGCGGGTCGGGCGGTATGCTCATGGTCATATCGACCAAATAATCGTTGTCCAGGGACAGGCCAAAATCCTTGAGAAGGGCATCGAGTCCCGAATGGACCATGGGATCGACACAAAGGACCATCTTCCCGCCTTTCTTAAGGTAATCCCGCAGGAACACCTCCTCGGAATTTTGGAATGGTTTTTCCGGTCCAATGATGCCGATCAAAGTGGCGTCTTCGGGGATCTTCCCCGAGGTCAGCAGGTTCAAGCTTTTGACCGTGTAGTTTTCCTTCTCAAGAAGCTCCTTGATCCCGTTCAAACCGTCCCCTTGGGGGCTGTTCAGGTCCCGTTCCCCATGGCCTTCCGTCAAATAGAAGGTCTTGTGAGAGTCATCCACCATCTTCAGGAGGGCCGAGGTGAAAGCGGCTTCCCCTTGGAATTTCGGCACCGGCTGACGGCCCATCATGGAATAGGTGATGTAATCCCTCTGGAGCACATCCTTGCGGTTCGCCCCGGATTCGAAAACGACCGTATTGGCCTCCGTCACCCTCAGTTTTTGGACCTCAGCGGGGTTCCGGTCCCCGTCGACCACCTTCAACCTGAACTTGGTCGAGTGCTTCCCGTATTCTTCGAGCAGTTGTTGGGCTTTTTGGATCTCGGCGGAAGAGCGCTTGGCCGAGGTGATCATGGTCACATCGACCTCCTGCTTGAGCTTGCCGAGGATCTCGAGCGTCTGGTCCGAGAGGGTGTAGATCTTGTTCGAAGTCATGTCATACCGAAACGGATGGCGGGAAACGATGTAGTTCAAGCCGATGATGATCCCGGCCATTGCGACGGAAACGAGGGTCAGGTTGGCCCTCACGACCGTTCCGCGTCTCTTACCCACCGCCTTCACATCGGCCAGATTGGCCGACAGGAATAGGATCAAGAGGACCAACCCCAGTGCCATGAGGGTGATGTTCCACCAACTGGTGGTGTCCAGCACCAGGACGGCCAGGATCCCCCCCAGCAGCAAAGCCATGCCCACGGAGAGGAAGACCACGTTCAGGGAACGGATACGGATGAAGGTTTGGTTCAAGTTCATGTCAGTTCCTCTTGCCTTCCAAGACTTTCACTGAAAAGAAAAGTCCCAGGAAAATGAGGCTCAGGAAGTAGACGATATGCCCCAGGTCGATGATCCCGGAGAAAAAGTCGTTGGTATGTTCAAAGATGGAGAGGTACTTCAGGAAATCCCCAAGGGAACCTTGGGCCCCCGAACCGGCCGCCCCTACCACCCAAAGGAGAAGCAGCATTCCAAAGGCGATGATGGCCGAAATGATCTGGTTCTCGGTGAACGTCGAGGCCAAAAGACCTACGGCGAAGAATCCCATGGCCGCGAGTACATACCCCAGGTAATTGGCGAAGACCGGGGGGATGTCCGGATTCCCCAGGACAACGAGAAAGGCCAGGTAAATGAAGGTCGGGACCAGGGTCACCAGGAAAAAGCAGGTGACACCCAGGAATTTCCCGATCACGATCTCCCAGACCGTCAGCGGCGAAGTTTTCAACAATTCAGCGGTCCCTGATTTTTCCTCTTCGCTCCAAAGCCGCATGGTGATGGCCGGGGTCACGAAAAGAAGGATGACCAGCAAGTTCTGGAAGACAGGCTGCATGCTCGCCTGCCGCCCTTGGGTCACGATCAGGAAGTAAAAGAAGCCGCTGATGAGGAAAAAGGCGAAGAGGACCACATACCCCATAAAAGAGGAGAAATAGTGGGTCAATTCCTTGCGGACCAGGGCTGAAAGTTTGCGGGCGTTCACTAGGCGCCCTCCTTGGTGGTCAGCTTCAAGAAAACATCCTCCAAGCTCATGCCCAGCGGGGTCAACTGGTAGAGGACCCATTTGTTCTTCACGACGGTCTGGAAGAGCGCTTCCCGGGCCTCGTTGGACCCGTCGGTGGTGACCTCGAAACGGCAAAGTCCACGCACTTCCTTATCGGCGGTCTTGACCGTTGAGACGCCCTCCGTCTTTTCCAGGGCCTTGGCCACTTCCACCTGGGGCCCCTTCACTTCGATCTCCAGGGTCTTTCCGCCGGAGACCCGCTGGGAAAGGTTCTCGACCGTATCCGCCGCCACCACCCGACCCCGGTCGATGATGACCACATCGTCACAGGTCGAGGAAACCTCGGGCAGGATATGGGTGGAAAGAATGATGGTCTTTTTCCCGCTTAAGGATTTGATCAATTTGCGGATCTCTTGGATCTGTTTCGGGTCCAGGCCCCGGGTCGGCTCATCGAGGATCAAGACCTCGGGGTCGTGGATCAGGGCCTGGGCCAACCCCACCCTTTGGCGGTAACCCAAGGAAAGATGCCCGATCATCCGTTTGCCCATGTCCTCGAGCGAAAGCAGTTCCAGGACCTCCCCCACCCGGTTCGCCTTTTGGTCCGAAGGCACTTCCTTGATGTCCGCCACGAAGCGAAGGTAGTTGACCACCGACATGTCCTGATAGATGGGCGGGATCTCGGGGAGGTAACCGATCCTCTTGCGGACTTCCTGGGGTTGTTCCACCACGTCGAACCCGGCGACCGTCGCCTTACCCGAGCTGAGGGCCAGGGAGGTGGTCAGGATCCGCATGGTCGTTGTCTTGCCGGCCCCATTGGGCCCCAAAAGGCCCAGGATGGAACCTTTGGGAACCGAAAAGGTCACTCGGTCGACCGCCGCGAGAGCCCCATAGGTTTTGACCAACTCTTTGACTTCGATCAAGAGCCAATGCCTTTACGAAACGGGAATTGAGGGACGACGGGGTAAAAATATAAACCACGCTAAGGATTTTTCAACTTCTTTAACCGTTTGGGCACGAATTAATTCCGATTTTCCACGGAACAAAAATGACGATCGGACGTCCAACCAGATTACAGGCCATCATTCCTTGAAGTTCGCGGCAGCCTCCCGGAGCCGTTGGGCCACCCCTTCCAACTGGCGCGCGGCGGCGACCATGGATTCCATCGATGCCGTCAATTCCTCGGTCGAAGCGGATATCTCCTCGGTGGCCGAGGCATTTTCCTCGGAAACCGCCACGATATTGGTGATGGCCTCCACCACCTTTCCCGCCTGGTCCGCCTGGTTTTCGAACGATTTGGATATTTCCTGGACCTGGACCGCCACCTCGTCGGATGCGGCTTGGATCTCCTTCAAGGCGTCGCCACCTTCCGATACCACGGCCAGACCTTGGGTGACCTTTTCCGCGCCCGAAGCCATGGAACTGACCACGACCGATATCTCCTTTTGGATCTCGCGGATCATCACACCGATCTGGTTGGCGGCTTCGGCGCTCCCCTCCGCGAGCTTTTTGACCTCCTCGGCGACCACCGCGAAACCGCGCCCATACTCACCGGCCCGGGCCGCTTCGATGGCGGCGTTCAAGGCCAGAAGGTTAGTTTGGTCCGAAATGTGGGTGATGACCTCCACGACCTTGCCGATGGCCTTCGAGCGGAAGCCCAGTTCGGTCACCTCCCGCGCCGAGTTCTGGACCACCTCATGGATGGCGTTCATTTGCACCGTCGTCCGTTGGACCGCCCGGCTCCCCGCAGCCGAGGTCTCCTTGGCCCGGGCCACGACCCTCTCGGAGGTGCTCAGGAGCTCCGCGGAACTTTGGATGTTCCCGGCCATCTTGTCGATGATATTGAAGGCCTCCTGGACCTTGACCGCCTGTTCCTCCGCCCCCTTGGAGATGTTCTGGATGGTGGAAGAGACCTCCTCCGTGGCTCCGTGCATCTGTTGGATGGTCTGGGTCAACTGTTCGGCCAGGTAAAGGGTCTCTTCCGAACTTTTCTTGAGCTGCTCCACCGAGCCGCGGATGGAGCGGAGCATGGTGTTGAAATGTTGGGCCAAGGTCTGGAAATCACCGATATATTTCCCTTCGATGGAAACGTTCAGGTCCCCCTGGGAAGCCCTTTCCATGGCGTCCAGGAATTCCTCCAAGGGCGCCAGGACGATCTTTTGGACCACCCAAAGGATCAGGCCGGCGGCGAAGACACCCGAAAGGACGCAGATCAGGTAATACCAGAAGCGTCCGTCCTGCTTCAAGTTGGCCAGTAGGGGGAACGTAAGTCCCAAGACCACCCCCAGGAGGGTGATGGCCGAATAAAGGACGATCTCGGCCTTCTTGAGGCCCGGACGGCTGGTGCTCATAGGAGGGATCCTTGGGCGGAGGCGGGCGGTTGGACCCCCAAATGGTGACAGGCGGCAAGGGTCGCTTTACGACCAGCCGGCGTGCGCTGGAGGAACCCTAGTTGGACCAAGAACGGTTCATAGACATCCTCGACGGTCTCCGCCTCCTCGCCCACCGCCATGGCCAGGGTCTCCAATCCCACAGGTCCCCCTGAGAATTTCGAGACGATACAATCCAATATACGTCGGTCCATGAGGTCCAAGCCCAGACCGTCCACGTCCAGGAGTTTCAAGGCGGCATCGGCGGCGCCTTGGTCGATGATCCCCTTCCCTTTCACTTGGGCATAGTCCCTGACCCGTTTCAAAAGCCGGTTGGCCAGCCTGGGTGTCCCCCGGGACCGCCGCGCGATCTCGGCGGCTCCGCCCGCATCGATCCGGATGTGGAGCACCTGGGCCGACCGCACCAGGATCTCGGTCAATTCCCCAGGCTCATAGAATTCCAGCCGATAGGCCAGGCCAAAGCGGTCGCGAAGCGGCGCGCTCACCTTTCCAGCCCGGGTGGTCGCACCGACCAAGGTGAAAGGCGGTAGGTTCAGCCGGACGGCTCTGGCCGTGGGTCCTTTTCCGATCATGATATCCAACTCGAAATCCTCCATCGCCGGATAAAGGACTTCCTCCACGGCCCGCGGGAGACGGTGGATCTCATCGATAAAAAGGAGGTCATGGGGCTGAAGATTGGTCAAAAGGGCCGCAAGATCACCTGCCCTTTCGATGACAGGCCCGGAGGTGGCCTTGAAATGAACGCCCATTTCTTGGGCGATGATGGAGGCCAGGGTGGTCTTTCCCAGGCCCGGCGGGCCGGAAAGAAGCACATGTTCCAGGGCCTCTTTGCGTTTCTGGGCGGCGGTCAGGGCAATGGAGAGGGACGATTTCAGGGCGGATTGGCCCGTGTAATCCTTCAGATAGCGGGGACGAAGGCTTGATTCCTCGTCTTCTGTGGTCTTTTCCGGATCCAAAACCCGGGGTTCCGAAGGAAGGGTTTCGGAAGAGGCTGCCGGAGCGGCTGGTTTGGGGCGAGGCATGGCTCATTTTAGCCCCATCCAAAGGCCTTTCAACGGGCTTTTTGGCGTTAACCCCGTCGTCCCCTTGTTTTGGCGGATCGTTCGGGAGTTCCAGGCCCGGACAAAAAGACCGTCTCGCATTCCGGAAGGGCCTTGAGGAAAATGCTTCCCCATCTTTCGGTCGTCAAGCGTGGGTCCAAGAGGGTGACCGTTCCCACATCCTTGGAGGAACGGATCAGCCTTCCGAACCCTTGTTTCAACCGAAGGACGGCCTCCGGCAGGCTTTCCACCCGGAAAGGCTCCAGTCCCATTTCCTTCATGCGGGCATGCCTCGCCTCGACCAGTGGTCCTTCCGGCACTTGGAAAGGCAATTTCGTGATGATGAGGTTGGAAAGGGCTTCACCCGGGACATCGACCCCTTCCCAGAAACTATTGACCCCGAAGAGGACCGAATCGACGTCCTCCCGGAAGGTTTTCAACAAACGATTCCGGTCCCACCCTTCCTCGCCTTGGACCAAAAGTTGGATCCCCAATTCTTCCAGGTCAGGGGCGACAGCCTCGGCCACGCGCCGAAGCATCTTGAAGCTGGTGAAAAGAACGAAGGCTTTTCCATGGGAGATCCGCAAGGAGGCCCGGACATATTCGACCACGGCCTCGATATAGCGTTCCTCTTCCCGGCGGGGATGGGGCATTTTTCGGGGCAAGAACAAGGTCACTTGTTTCTTGAAATCGAACGGCGAACCGACCAAAAGGGTTTTGACCCGGTCGCCCATTTCCTCCAAGCCCAGGGCATGCTTGAAATAGGAAAAATCGTTCCCCACGGAGAGGGTCGCGCTGGTGAAAACCACCGATGGGACCGAGGATAAGAGATGCTCCCGCAACAGGCTGGAAGCGTCCAAAGGGATGGCTTTCAAGGCGGCCGCCTTGATCTCTCCCCGTCGCAGGGCCGCGCTATCGGGCTCGACCACATAGCAGGAATCATCTCCCCACCCCCTCTCCAGGATGAGCGAGAGCCGTTTCAACAAGGCCCGGCACTCTTCCCTTGTCCCACGGGCCTCCAAAGCCCATTCCTCGGAGGGAGCGGTTTTTTCAATGGTTTCCAATAACGCTGTCACCTTGCGTAAGGGAACGGCAAGTGTCTCGATACCCGGCATATTGTTCGGCATTGGATAAGCGCGGTTCAAAGACCTTGGTGGGAACGTTGCCAGGGCCACCTGGGAAAAGAAGGAGTCCGCCACCGCCTTGAATTCCATGACCGCTTCCCCCGCTCCTGTGATCGGCATCAAGGTGAATATCCCTTTGAGGGCTTTTTCGGACCGGGCATCCGTGAAAAGGAGCCTCCGGACCAGGCCATGGCACTCCGAAAGCGTGAAGGATGTCGCCAGGTGTTCCGAAGCCAAGGCGGGCAAGTGGTGCGCCTCATCCACGATCAAGGCACCATAAGGCGGCAGGACCCCTTGATCCTCCTCCATTTTCAAGGCGAGGTCGGCCAAAAGAAGGGCGTGATTGACCAAGATCACCTTGGCTCCATAGGCCTTTTTCCGGGTCGAATGGTAAAAACAAGTCTCGAAGGTCGGGCATTGGGCGCCCATGCAATGGTAAGGATCGCTTTTCACTTCATTCCAGATATCCTGCGGAATGGGGAAATCCACCGTCGCCCAGGTCCCTTCGAATGTTCGCTCGGACCAATCCCTGAGCCGATTGAGCGTTTCTTGGGAACCATCCAATGCCATTTGCCCTCCTTCCCCCAGGGCCATGCTCAGGCGCCTGCGGGAAAGGTAATTCCCCCGGCCTTTGAGGAGAATGGCCGAAGGATGGCCCGCCCCCTCTTTTTCCAGTGCCATCTGGACAAAGGGGACGTCTTTTTGGAACAGCTGGTCTTGAAGTGTCAGGGTGTGGGTCGATATGACCACGGGTTCGCCTTTTTTCAGGACATGGTCGAAAGCGGGCAAGAGATAGGCAAAGCTCTTCCCCACGCCTGTGCCGGCCTCGGCCATCAGGAACCCACCCTGGTCGAGGGTCGCGGCGACCTCCTGGGCCATCTCGTTCTGTTGGGGCCGGGGCTCCAAATAGCTGTCTGGAACGGCCCGGGAAAGCCTTTCGGCGATGTTCATGGTCACCTATGAAGAGAGGATAAAAGAAAGGCCCCACGAAAAGTCGCAGGGCCTTTCAGCGGGATTATATCAGGGTGGATCGGAACCGTCCCCGACGATGGATTGTTGGGTTCGAAAGACGGTTCTTCTTGCCCGCTCAAGACCCTGGGTACAACCCTGACCCGGAACAAATGAATTTCCCGGTAGCGCGGGTCCATCCAAGAGAAAGCATCGTCCGCCTACTTTCCTCTTTACCTCGGATAAGGATGCCCCCTTAAGAGGGCGCCCGCCCGATAGAGTTGTTCTACAAGGATGAAACGAGCGACTTCATGATTGAAGGTCAGTGTCGACAAGCTGATGCTTTGGGCCGCCGGAAGCTCCAGGCCCTTGGGGGGGCCGTCCGCTCCCCAGGCCATGAAATAAAGGTCCCGGGAGTGGGCGGTGACCCATCCGCAAAAAGCCGTTGAGTCCATGGACTTTCCGTGGGCATCCAGGGATATCCAGTCCCCTTTCCCGCTCTTGGCCGTGATCCAGGCCCTTAAATCCTTGGGGTCTTCCGGCACTTCCAGGATCGTGAAAGGCCAAAGCTTTTGGGACCTGCGATGGAAATCAAAGACCAGGTCCTTGAGCCGGACATCTTTGATGGGCCCCACAAAGCAACAATGGATCATGGTTCATTTTAAGGAAAAAACGAGGCCGGAACACAAGGAATGAAAAATGGTGCCGAGGGGCAGAATCGAACTGCCGACACGCGGATTTTCAGTCCGCTGCTCTACCAACTGAGCTACCTCGGCACAGGGAAGGAATACGAAAAGAGCTTCCGCGCAGGGGAGGAAGATTAACAAGGAGCCTGGGGCTTGTCAATCGAGACCCCTGACCCGGCTTGGTCTTTAGAAAATGCGGAATTGGTTGAACTTCAGGTTCAAGGCGAAAAAGAAGGTGTCCGAGGTCGTCGAGGTGAAGTTCGCGGGGTTGTAGGCGATGTCGACCGAAAAATCATCGCCATCGATCCGGCGGGTCAAGGTGCAGCCAAGGCTGTAATTGTCAAATGTGTTCGGGACCCCCGGAAAGGCATTCCCGGTATTCGGGTCCGTTCCTCCAAAAAGGTTCCCCAAGTTCTCGAATTTATATCCACCGCGGACCGCAAAAAGTTGCGGGAAAAGCCAGAACTCCGCTCCGACACCCAATTTGATGTCCTGGTCGGCCGGTTTGAAGACCTCGACCGCGGCGTTGAAATCCTTGTTGCCGTCGAAGACCTGGTGGGTCCCGATCCCGAGCCGGAGGAACATGGGAAGGTTCTCGGAGGGGTAACCCGAACCCGCACCGGTCCCACCCGGCGTGAAGGTCATACCAGTACCGAGGTTCTGGACGGCGGCTCCCACTTTACATCCGTAAGGAAGATGGTCGAGGACCGCTCCCAGATCGAATGCGATCGCAGTTCCCGAATAATTGGCCAAGGTGCTCTTCAAATACTTTATTGAAAGTCCGGCCCGGAGGTCCGGCATAAGTTTAAGCGCACAGGACAAGCCACCCAAAAGGTCATCCGTATTGACGGGAGGGTTGCCGTTGTTATTGTCGATCGTGGGCGAATGGCGATAGGTGAGGTTCAGACCCAGTACATCCCCCGAGCCAAAAGCGGTCCCAAGGGCCAGGTATTCATATTGGATATCGGCAAGACTATCCAGATGAAGCAAGACTACCTGGGTGGCCTTGATATAGCTCAATCCCGCTGGGTTATAACTCATGGAGTAAACATCATCCCCCATGGCCGTAAAAACCCCGCCCATGGCCGAAGGCCGGGTCCCTTGATTGATTTTCAAGATGTCTGCCGTAGTGGTTCCCACCGTCTGGGCGCAGGCCGACCCGGCCATCAGCAAGACGACCCCAAGAAGAAAGGAAGACCGGAAGAACAATCGATGCATGAAGATGGCCTTTAAAATTTCGTTGTGAGGGATATCCGGTGGGAGCTTCCAAAGATATCCGCCGGAGCGAAGGCATAATCCAGGAACAGGACCGCGCCCCCGAGATCCAATCCGTAACCCGCTCCCACACCCAAGCCGACCCCGTTCAAGGAAGTATCGAGGAATTCATAACCTGCTCTTAGGGTCGCACGGCTCCCGACCCATTTGAAATTATATTCCGCGCCGACTTTGACCCCGGCCGGGTCCTCAATGGGTTGCAATGGCATCGAGACTTCGGCGGTCAAGGCGCCATCGTCCTGTTCACTGAAGAGTTCATAACGCCGGTAAGAGATCCCCGCATTCATCGTGAAGGGCAGGTCAAAACCCGCGGATTGGGCCCCTAAATTTTTCAAGGAAAGGCCGATCCTCATCCCACTGAACGAGGGCACCACCACGATGCCGGCTGTAACATCGAAAAGCGAGCTGGAAACCGTGTCGATCTGCTGCTGGATGAGGTTGACGGCCACGCCGGCATGGACCGTATCCCCGAAATTTTTGGCATAGGCCAGGCTGAAAACCTGGTCGCCGCTCGTAAAGGTCCCTGTGGTAACACCAAAATCGTCCGTGCGTTGCATGGAGCCCGGTTGGAGCATCCCCGCTCCCAAGGCGATCGTTCCACCTAAATCCGGCATTCCCAAGGCGACCGGATAGGCGTAGGCCAGGAACTCGTAATTCAACCCCTGATAGAGGGACAAATAGGTCACATTGAATTCATTGCTCAGGACGCTGGCAAGCCCCGCGGGGTTGTAATAAATGGAGCCGATATCATCTCCAATGGCCGTATAGGCACCTCCTAGTGCCATGGCCCTCGTCACGGGCGAGATCTTCAATATTTCAAAAGCCGCACGTCCGCCGTTGCTCGTTTCGGCATGGAGCACCAAAGGCCGGAAGGAGAAAGACAAGAAAACGAAAGCAACACATATCTTGCAGGTGGATGAAAGTTTCAAGGGCCCGTCCAAGAACGGGAAATGGCCAGTTTGCCGAAAGACCTACCCGCCGGACCTTCGGTCACGAAATAATAAAAGCCTGAAGAAACCGGGTTCCCGTCGCCGTTCTTGCCATCCCAAGTGAATGTCCCAACTCCCAAGCTAGGGACCGGAGTGAAATTGGGGTCGTTCGCCGCATAGGAGCGGACCAGGGAAAGGTCCACCGTGTAGATCTTCAAGGTCGAGCCAATGGGCACACAACCGATCTTGATGCAGGCTGTTCCACCCGGACATTGGTTGGTATAGGCCGGATTGTGTTGGAAATCCATGGGCTGTGGATAGACGGTGATCGGACAAGGCGTATTGGTAAAGGTCGCCGTGGGACCAGGGGTATTGGTGATCGTGGGCGTAAAGGTCCTCGTAAAGGTAGCGGACGGCGTGAAAGTAAAGGAAGTGGTCGGCGTAAAGGTGAAGGTTGGAGATAAGGTGGGGGTAAATGTGAAGGTCTGCGTAGGGGTGGAGGTAAATGTAAATGAGGGGGTCGAAGTAAAGGAAGCGGTCGGGGTCGAAGTCGTTGTATTGGTCGATGTTGCAACACCTGTATTGGTTGGCGTACCTGTTGTCGTGGCCGAGGGCGTCAAGGTTGCCGTAAACGGAGGTGTGTCCGTGGGAGTAGCTGACGGGGTGGATGTTGCGGTATGGGTTCCAGTGAATGTAGGGGTGGAGGTTTGGGTGGCCGTCGACGTTTTGGTTGGTGTAGCTGAAGGGGTCCCGGTCGGCGTCGGAGTGCCGGTATCGGTCGGCGTCGCCGACGGACTATTCGTAGGTGTAAAAGTCGACGTCACGGTCGGAGTCGCGGTCGGAGAAGAAGTCGGCGTATTAGTGGGTGTGGGGGGGACCAAACAAGGAAGGACTCCTGACCCATACAAATTATCGACGTAGACCGGATTCGTGTTCATCGTCCCCGCGGACGGAATGATGATGGTGACGGTTTGAATGACGCCCAACCCCGAAGTATCTACAAAGAGTGTCGACCACGTATTAGCGAGAGTCGATCCACCAAGGACGCCACCCGAGGAACAATTATAAAGAAGGTCGTTAGTCGTTGCCGTCACGGAGTTATTAGAAACATCGGTCGCTATGATCTGGAAACTTCTCCCTGTGTTCGCCGAGTAGACATCCACCAGAACATAAAGCTGAGATGAAGCGCTCCCGGTATTTGGATCGGTATAGGTCAGGGTAACATTACAAGAAGGACAACTTCCGGATGAGGTGATCAATCCTGTGGTAGCGGTCGTAGCATCGGATGGGTCTGCAGTTCCACCCGAATTGGTCGTTAATGCCGTTAATGTATAAGCGGTCGCACCGCTATGGGTAATTGCCCAGTTTATCTTCGCATTCCCACCCGTCGTCGGAGTAGGGTCAAAATGCTGGTTTGGATCATTTGAAAGTGCGCAAAAACCAGTCCCAAAGACCAAAAAGACTGAAACAAAAACAAAAAAAAGGGTCAAGATTCGATGGAAAAACTTTTCTATGAATGCCATCCCAACTCCAGATACCGTTTTAAGTGAAGTTTACCCCGAATCTCTCACAAACCAATCCACAACATTATCTTCGGCCAGCCCAGACCACGCAACCGTTTAGGGCAAAAGCGAGGGGATTAGGGGGTCTTCTCGAACTTTGGATAACACCGGGATTTGAACTCGACGACCCTGTCAACCACCTGGGAAATCGTTTCCTTGACCGTCACCTTCTTGCCGTTTTCCAGGGTCAGGATGGTCTCCGGGGTGCTTTCCAAGAAAAGGATCAGATCGGCATTGATATAGACCTCTTGGCCGTTCAAACGGGTGACCTGGATCAATCTTCCCCCTCAATTCTCATTGGGTATACCAAACATCATTCAAATAGGTAATCGCACAACTCGCGGACTGGCAGACATTATTACAACCGGCAATGATCCAAAGTTTGTTATTGTAACTTAGCCCTAGGTGATAGAAGCGGTAATCAAAGGGCCCTGAACTGGGGGTCCAGTTGATGCCATCCGTCGTTGAATCCGTGATGCTACGTGCTCCCCACCCCGCCAGATACCCTCCTGTCAACCAGATCTGATTGTTGAAAACAACCCCTTGTCCGTAGTACATCGAATAAAAGATATTCGATAGCGAGATGCGGGTCCAACTTGCTCCCGTGCTCGAATTCCAAACATCGCTATAAACGGTCGTTGGATTGGAGTTGGCAATCGTTGAATAAGCGCCGGTCATCAACCACATCTGGTTGTTGTAGACTGCGGAAGACATCCCCCAACGTTTTGAAAAATGGTTGGCCCCGGCCGTTCCATTCGCCAAGACCAAGTTCCAGGTAATCCCATCAGCTGAATTCCAAACATCGTTATAACTTTGACCGACATCGAACCCCCCGATAACCCACATTAAGTTGTTGTAGACCAATGCCGTGAAATCCTCGCGAGGAGGGAATTGGGTCGCGGATCCAGTCGTTGTGCTTCCGAGAATTTTGGTCCAATTAGTTCCGTCCAAGGATGACCAAACATCGTTTTTCATAGTGCCTGAATTATTCCCGCCCAGCAAATATAAGGTTCCGTTATAGGAAAGGAGTTGGGCACCATATCGGCCCCCGAAAGGAGCAGAGGCCGCAGTTTGCGTCCAAGAAGCTCCATTGGAGGACTTCCAAACGTCCGCATAATAGGTGGTCACTGGCCCGCTGGCACCTCCCAAGACCCACATGGAATTATTAAAAACAGTTCCCGAAAGCCCATACCGAGGCGCGAAAGGCGCATGGGCCGTGGCTTCAGTCCAAGCAGAGCCGTTCGGGGAAGTCGCGTTCTTTGTACATCCCCCAAAGAGACATGAAAGGAAAACTAGTAAAAATCCAAATGATCGGGACAAAGTTCTTCTCTCGTGTTCCATGGTTCTATTAAAGCTTATCTCACATTCAATCCGTTCCCAAAATAAAAACGGCGCCCTTATCGGGCGCCGTTCATTCGACCGGCCCATTTACGGACCTTTTTCCTCACTTAACCTCAGCCACCTTGACCCAACTGGCTCAGGATCTGCAGGTTGGAATTCTCGACCGAGATCACCCGCGAGTTCACATCGAACCCACGTTGAGCGATGATCATGTTGGTCAATTCCACCGTGAGGTCCACGTTGGAGAGTTCCAAGGTTCCCCCTTGGATCGTCCCCACGCCGTCCTGGTCTGCGAACCCGACGAACAGAGCCCCCGTGTTGGACGAGGTCTGGTAGTAGTTGCTACCCACCTTGCTCAACCCTTCCTGGTTGTTCGGCATGGCCAGGATAACCCGGCCGATGGCCGTGGTTTGACCATTGCTGAAGGTACCATTGATGTATCCGGTCGCGTCAAAATTCAGGCTCGAGAGGATCCCCGAAGCAAAACCATCCTGGCTTTTGCCATAGGCGGTCGACTTCGGGATATAGGTGTTGACGCCATTGACGATTTGATAGGACCCTTCCGCGTCGCTGTAGACTCCATCCCTCTTCCCTTGGCCCAGAACCCCGGCGGTGCCGAAGTCCAAGCTGATCTGGGTGATTTCGGCCCCTTGGGTCGGGATCGGAGAAGCCGGCCCGCCCATCCCATTGGCCGGATCGGGAGGATTGCCCGGAACCGCCGGAGCTCCAGGGTTGTTCATCGGAGGCAGGTAGATGTTCGGAATCGCTTGAACCGGTTGGCCGTTCACCGTGACGTTCTCCGCGCCTCCGGTCGAAAGCAAAGAACCATCGGTATTGAACACGAGGAGATCGCCGTAAAACTCATCCCCTGCGACCCCACGATCGTAAGGAACCCCGTTCACATCGCCTTCCTGCAGGCCTGTACCGCCCACGATATTGGTCGAGCTGGGCTGGGCCCCACCCGTCGTATCAAAAGCGTACCAGGCATAGGCCACCTGGTTCGGACCAGCGGCGTTGTTGACCCCACCATTGCCCAGATCGTTCACCTGGTACATGTTGATGGTCACTTGTCGGGGATTACCCTCGGAATCGAAGACCTGTTCCACAATCTGGTGTGCCGGATTCACGGGAGGCTGTTGGTCCCATGCGAAATTGGCATTTCCATTAAAGGCATCCACCCGAATGGTCAGGGCGGTCTGGGCCGGAGTGTTGGCGATCATGGCGGCGCCCCAAACGTTGGGATTGGCCGTCGCGACATTTCCTTTAGCAGCAATGTCCGCATTACCGACAACACCGTTCACATTGGCATCGGCCACCTGTTGGATGACCTGGCCCAGGGCGTTGTTCGGATCGGCAATCTTATTGAACACCGTGTTGTTCAGGACCACCGTGGCATCGGCTAGAGGCAAAGCCTCAGGAGGGGCGCCCGCGCCAGCCGGAACTGCGTTCCCGCCGATATCTAGGATGCCGCCGTGGGCCGAATCAGTGGCTTGGAGGAATGAATCCAGGTTGCCGGCGAAATTAATGACCGTGGTCGCATTGGGCGGCATGGTCATGTCGCGAGGGATCTGAATATTCGTGGCCGCAGCAGCGCTGGTTGTGGTGAACCCGAGCTTCGCTGAGGTGATCAACAAAGCGTTGGCGTTACCCGACGCGCCTGCGGTCAGAATGGTCTTAGTTGTATATTGAACGGTAGCCGACAACCCTTGGATTAACCCACCGTTTTGATCCACCAAATTACCGTTGCTGTCGAATCCCAAATTGCCAGCGCGGGTCAGGTAGGTCGCAGTTCCGCTCTTGGAGACTAGGAACCCGTTGCCCACGATGGCGATGTCGGTGGAACGTCCGGTGTTCTGCAGGGCACCTTCAGTGAAGAGGGTGGTAATAGAAGCCACCCGGGTACCCAACCCGATCTGCTCGGGATTGACCCCGCCCAAACCGGAGGATTGGTTGCCTCCCGTTCCGCCATAAAGCGTCTGGCTGAACTGATCGGCGAACTCCACGCGGCTAGCTTTGTAAGCCACCGTGTTGGAATTGGAAATATTGTTCCCGATCACATCCAACCAAGTGCTGTTGGCTTGCAACCCGGAAATCGCACTGAACATGTCGCGAAGACCCATCTTACGCCTCCTTAGAGTAGGTCGGGCGATCGGCCCGCCTGTTTCGGGCTCCCTCTAAGAGGACCAGCCCGTTTTTCCACTGCACAACTTACTGCTTAAACGATCACCGCACTATCGATGTTCGTGAAGACATTCTCTTTCATACTGCCCCCATCCAGGGCGGTAATGACGGTCCGGTTCGGAACGCTGACGATGAAAGCCTGGCTATCCATCACCAACAAGGACTGCCGGGCCCCCTTCGAGGCCGCCTTGCTGACCGCCTCGTTCAATCGAGCCAAATCACCCGCGGAAAGATTGATGTTGCGCAAAGCCAATCTTTCTTTCGCGTGGGCCGAGAACTTTAACCCCGCCCCCGTTTCGACCGTCGATTGAAGGACCGCCTGAAAAGGCTGGACCGCTTCGGCCGCCCGGCTGGCTTGCTCCTTGATCATCTGGAGTTGCGCCTGGTTCTGGACGGTATCGACCGCGTTCACGTGGGGATCATTAAAGTTGATCTGCTGGACCACTTCGTCTTCACCTGCCTTTCAAAGACCCGGCTTCCCGGGATTTTACGACTTACTGCGAGACGCTCTGCACAGCGGACAAGGGGTAATTCTTGCCATCCACCACCACAGCCGGACCATCGGCGTAATAAACGATGCCGGTGACCTGCCCTTGAGTGAAGCCGCTTTGCGTCGTCGAATCCGCCACCGTGACCGTGCGACCAATCATCCCAACCACGGAGTTCTCGAGGACCGACTCCATCTTCTTGCTGACTTCCGTCATCTGCTCCAAAGATGAGAATTGGGCCAATTGGGAAACGAATTGGCTACTATCTTGCGGATTCAGCGGATCCTGGTTCTTCAGCTGGGTCAACAGAAGGGTCAAGAACGTATTCTGTGACACGAACTGATTGCTAACTGCCGTCGATAAAGCACTCGAAGCAGCGTTATTGCTAGAACCACTAACACCAGAAACCATGAAAATCACCCCGCTTTCTATGCTTCCTTAACGGCTAAAAACGATAAAACTTTAACCCTTTTTTGGCCTTTAAGCCAAAAGATCGACCAGGGTTAAGGAACGGCCCGAAGAAGCCAAAACCCCTGTATTTTCAAGGTTTTCAGGCCCCCCCTGCCCCACCGCGGCCTCATAAATGGGGCTTCGATAGGACGATCCTTCCTGCTGATATTGGTAATACTGGCCCAAAAGATTGGCCCCGCCCCCCTGGACTTGGACTTGCAGTTGATCGATCTGGAGGCCCGCTTGGCTGAGGCTGGCCCGGAGATCGACCAAATGGTTCTGGACGGCTTCCCGGACCTCGGGGTTGGAAACAAAGATCCTCGCCGAAAGGGACTGATCCACCAGCGCTATTTGGACGGTCACCTTGCCTAGGGATTCTGGGACAAGCTGAAAGTTAAGGCGGGAGACATTCCGTGCCTGAACTAGTTGGGTGGTCAATTGGGCCGAAACCAAGTCATAGATCTGGTTCTGGTCCATGGAAAACCTTGGGTTATTGGACAAATTATTCATATTTTGGGCGAATTTCAAAGAATCTTCAGGTCGGGAGACCCCTGATCCGGTCGAGGCAAGAAGGGTGGCGATATCCAAAGAAGTTGTATCTTTTGGATCACTCTTATCGGTTGCCGACAAAACCTGATTAGAGGAGTCGGTTCCTGTAACAGAAACGATCGGTGTCACGCCTTCCGGGGCTTGAACTTTGATGGTTTGATCAGGTTGGAAGGACCCCACCGGGACCGTTCGTCCCGCGTTCAAGGTTCCTTGCAACATCTGCGGTTGTAGTTCCGCCTTTAGGCCCTCGCCAGCTGTGGCCGTGAACGGGACCAGGGGCGTGGTGGAGGTCGGCACTGGAGGTATCATCCCTTGGGATTGCGCCACTTGGCCCTGGTACGCAGGTCCCGGAGCTGGGATCAAGGCTGGGGCCGGCACTGTATGGGGCAATGTCCCCGGACGGGAAGTATCGGTGACTCCATGGTCGTTCGGAACGGTGGTCTGGAGGTTCCCCTTAAACAGATCCGCCTGGGATGCGCTCGTGGGAATACTTATCGAATTGGGCGACAAATCGGATGCCGCAACCGCAGGAATTTTTGTCTCATTCAGCCCAGTATTGGTAGCTGTTGGCTCGGGCAGAGTAGGATTGTTAAGAACCTCGATCGGCAAGACCGATTGGGTCGAAGATCGAGAAATCTCTCCTCCAACCTGGAGTGCTGGGGTATTCCCATTCGCACTCCGGGACGTCGATCGTCCTAGATCCAAAGCAGCCGTAACTTCAGCTTTGATGGTCTGCGTTCTCAAGGCCACCTCGACCGGAGGAACCTCAGGAGTGTTTTGGGGCACCGAGGGACTCCCACTCAAAACGGCCGGGATCGGGCTGTTCAATTGTGTCGCAGCTTGTGATCCTGTCACTTGGTTCAGAGTATAGACCTGGCTGGAAAAAGGATGAAGGTCCCCAAAGGTCAAACTCCCTTGCGTTGCGTGGAGTGAAGCCGTGTTCAGTTTAGAAACATTATCGTTTTGGATGACCTTGTCTTGGATCTCTTGGTGGGTTTGAACGTTCCCCGCCGGTCTCATGAATGGCGCGTTCCCCACGCTTTGGGCCGAAGGATGAATCGGGCCCACCATTTCAGGGTTCGGTTCGAGGGCAGACGAAAGAACGCCTACGGGGCCAAACGCGGTTGTCGGGGGAACTTCCCCTTGAGAAGCCGAGGAACTTTGAACGGTCGTTTCCGACCGCAACGAAGTCTGCGGGCTCAGGTCTCCGTTCGAGGCCGGAACGACAGCCACGTTCCCTTCCGTCAGCTGGGACGAAATTTGATTCAATTGGGAAGCCAAATTCCGCGAGACCTCGAAAGTAGGCGTGGAGGAAACATTCGGAGCCCCTTCAACCGGCAACAAAAGAATTTCGCTGGGCGTTTTCGGGGCCAAGACCTGGCCCCTTTCGCCCAAGGGCGCCGAGGGATTATTCGGGTTCTGGTTCGCGTTTTCCTGATTCCGGTTCATGAAGGAGGTCAGAGCGGCCCGGGTCACCCCGGATTGCATGAGCAATTGGACCAATTCTTTGAAATTGGCCAATGTTTCGGGCTTCAGAACCTGGTTGAAAGAATTCGACTGATTCGAAGGCATTGGACCCTGCTGATCTTGGACGGCGGCAAGAGCTTGCTGGAGTTTTTGGGTCAGATCCTCCGAAATGTTCGAGTCGTTCAAGGCGGTCATGCCTTGGGGCAAAACCAGCGGTCGGCCCTTCGACTCGGCCTGGATGAAGGTCGCGGACATTTTGAAGCTTTCCATATCGATGGAGATCCGGCTCGATTGGCCCTCTTGGTTTTGGAACGCGTTCACTTGGAGATCGGAAAAGCTCAATCGAAGGATAGTGGTAGATCCAGTGACCCTTGCCGTTTGACCAATGCCCTGTATGGAAGAAAACTGTGCCTGATCACCATTCCCCCGCCCCGGCGTCCCAAAAAGAACCTGTTGGGCACTCAGCATTTGTTGGACCATTTGGGCTAGGAGCCTTGCCTGTTGGTCCCTATCCAATGAAAACGGATTTTGATCTTCCGGAAGCTTTTGAGTGAAAGGTTGTAGAAGGTTCGAGATCGATTGAAGGTCCGCAGGGGTCAACTCCAAGCTCGCGTTTAGGGCTTGGGCCTGCTCTTGGCTGATCCCTTTCGAGGCCCCAGAGGCGGAAAGCCCTTGCAGAAGGGTCAAAAGACCCGTCATGAGGTTCTGAAGGGTTTGCTCAGCTTGTCGAACCTGATCCCGGGTGGCGTTCCGAAGGGTCTCGGTGACCGTTATCGAGACCTGGGAGACCGATCCTTGGAACGAATCGGCAACGACCCCGGGGACCAAATTCGTGTGTGGGCCGCTAAGAGCCGCCGGGGAGTTCTGGGAGGATCCCGTAGGGGCGTTCAACCCCTGGTTCCCGACGGCATTCTGACCTTGGGTGATCTGGGCAAGGACCTGACCGAAGGTGGCGCTCTGTTCCCCGGCCCCTTTCGCGGGCGAGCCCGTAGAAATCCCGGTCTTGTCTTGGGGCTTGGTCAGCAATGAATTGAGAAGGTCTTCGATCCGCTTCAAGTTCGTTTCCCTTAAGCCCTATTCTGGAAAAAATTACCCGTGTTATTGCTCCCCGTCATGGTGACTAGGTCCGCGTACATCTGGTCGATCACCTGCAGGACCTGAAGCATGGCGTTATAGGTGATGAGGTCCTGCATGGCTTGCTGTTGGATATTGGCAATGGGAACTCCGGGAGTGCTTCCGGAAGTCGATACCCCAGCGATGTTCGCCTGGGCGGTGTTCAATTGCTGTAAAGAATTCGCGGCTTGGCTTTCCGTCGCTTTCGCCGTCAAAAGATCCGAATCAACCCGCCCTAAAAGACCGGAAGAAAGGCTCCCAAGCGGCTGGCTCGAATTAAGTCCAGTGAACTGGGTAAAATTTCCGGTCACATCAACAATATTCATGGGATTGGGCAAGTAATTGATCAAAGAAAGGGTTTGCGTGTTGGAATCCCAACTAAAGGTCACATTAGCAGCCCCATAAAAGGCACTTATCATGTTGCCAATAGCCCCAAGCGACATCGTGTTATCCCAATTGAATTGGTTCCCTGTAGGCAACGGCGGATATAAAGAGAAGGTCCCATTTGCGCTTGGAACGATCTTAAAGGAAATGGAGTTGGGGCCCGTATTGAACTGCGTTGTGCTCGGCAATGTCGAATTCAGGCTCGACGGATCGGGAACAGGCAAAGTGAACTCATAATAATCGATCTGAGAAAATAGCGGGTTCAAGGAACTATTCATACGGATCGAGCTCGTCAAATAATTGGCTAAAAAACTCCAATTATTTATCCCGGAAACGAAATTGCTCGTCCCAGGACTGACGGTTATCGGTTTTTGGGAATAAAGGAAGAACTGAGACGTTTGTGCATTATAAACGGCATAAACACTCGGATCGGCTTGAGTGATTTTCGCCAGGATCGTATCGATCGTATCGGTTGCCGCATTGTAGGTGACCGACACTCCATTGACCGAAAAATTACCGCTCGTTGGTGTTTTTTGAAGACCCGGCGTATTGAGAGTGACAGTCGGATCAAAATAGGCCAAAGCAACCGGCGAATTGCTTTCCATGAAATTGTTCGACAATAAATTCGGGAGGTTTGAAAGGTATTCAGCTATGGTCCCTTGATAGGTGATCCCGGGAGTGGCGGGATTGGCCGCAGCATAATTTGGGTCAAAGTTAGGGAAAAGAGATGCGGCAACCAGATTGCCGTTAGCCAACAAGGCTGGATTAAGTGCAATGTCTTGTGCGCTCAAACCGGAAAAAAAGGCCGTCCCGGTCGTCACTCCATCTCCGGCATAACCCGCCTCATGGATGCTATTAGTAACGGATAAGGTCGAAAAAGCGATTTGATCGACCTTGCTTTGATAATCATGAATGATCATTTGGGCCTGAAGTTCCCCGCCCAAATTCCCTCCGGTTATCAATCGGGAAAGGTCGTTCGGGACAGGCCCCCCCGAAGAATTGGACCCACCATAAAAGCCCCCTTGTGGCGATTGAATCGTCACACCAACCATTCCCGGATAATTCTGATTGGAAACATTTGTTTGAAAAAGTGCTCTCCCAGAATTATCAAGTAACGTAAGCGAGCTATTCGCGAGAAAAACATCAACTGTTCCCGCCGTCCCAAAATTAACCTGGATATTTATAAGACGGGACAAAAGATCCAGGGCATAATCCCTGACATCCAAAAGACCATTCACATTGGCGCCCTGGGAATTTAGTAGCTGTTTATTAATGGAATTCAATTGTCCAAGGATCCCATTGATTTTGGCGACGGTCGATTGGATCTGCGCACCATTGGAATTCAAAAGGTCTTGGAGTTGGGCGTACTCCGAATTGGCGGTTTGGGCGAAATTTTTCCCTGCTTGAACCACTGAATTTTGCAGGGCCGCATTGAGTGGATCAGCGGCGAGGTTACCCCAGGCGGCCGCAAATGAACTCAATGAACCATCAAGTGTGCTCGTTCCATTCACGATGGCATTGATCCGATCGAGTATTCCAGAAGCCGAGGTATTGGCCAGGACCTCCGCAAACCCGAGGACCGAACTCTCGTTCTGGATCTGGGCATCCAGAAACGAATCGCGTAATCGGGTGATCGACTGCAGGGTAGGGCCGGTTCCAACGGCCAAATTGCCATTGGCTCCCCCGAAGATGAGAGGGGCCCCCTGGCCCGGGTTCACTCTTTGAAGACTATTGATCAAATATCCATTCGCATCCTGGGATGGATTGGAGATATTTGAAGCATTTATCTCTTGCTGAAGCTGCTGCAAGATCAAACCATTGGTGATGGTATAAAGGCTCTGGTAACTGTTTATCATTTCAGCTCCCTCAAACCACTCGATTCACAAAAGACGGCTTTTCGCTTTCGGTTTTCGCCATAGGGGAAAAAGTTGATTTTTTCCTCGTGCCCCGGATCGCCTCCAGGGTAAAAGAGGCGAACGAAGCAGCATTGCCCAAAAGCTTGCCATTCACCCTATTTGTTTCGTCTAATTTTTTTACCGCATCCAGCAATCGGCCGACCACCTCTCGCATGCGCCCTGATAATCCAGCAGGGGCCAACCGGAGGGCCTCCTTAAGATCCAACTTTGTCTGCCCCGTTTGGCGGCCCATTTTTTCCAACAGTTCGACCCTGGCCGAAACCAAGGGACCCAAGGCAAAGACTTCTTTTTCTTGGAGCCGAATATTTTCATTCAATGGCTCCATCTTTCCGGACACCAATATCCCCCTTTGGGCTTCACCCAATTCGGTCAACCGTCTGTAGTGTACCGTTTCCTTCTCGATCGCTTCGATCAAGGACAGGGTCGTTTCCGTCATTTTTCAACCTTTAAAATTGATGATCCGGCCGTCCACCAAATTCTCCGCCAATTTTTCCGTCTGGATATTCAATCGACCGGACTGTTCTTGTTGGGACAAATGATCGACGCGATCGGCCCTGGCAGCGGTGGATTTCCCCGCCTCTCTTTGCAAGGCCTGAAGAGTTTCGGCAAAGGAACTTAACGTCACCGAAGAAGGCCTCTCTTCGATCTCCCTGGTTGATTTGATGGCCTTTTGAGCGTTCAAGGACTGAAGAACGGCAGGGATGTTTTGGAACGAATCGATCCGCATGGGAATCTCCTTAGGTTTGCTGGCTTACCTAACGGAGTTTTGGGTAAAAACTTGAGTTTAAAAGGCTAAATTAACGGCCCCTACGGTCCTTCAGGTATTTAGGATCGCGGGTGAGGTCTTTTGGCGGGTCTTTTGGGGTCATTTTAGGGCTTTTTCCAACTTCATCCTTCATTTCAGTTGTCAACTTTCTTACGCAAGAATCACATAGTTTTCCTTGGGTAACTGATGCCCCGCAACTTTCACATTGGAGATCAACGCCAGTTTTGACCAATCGAAGACGATTTTCCCTAACAAAGCGGAGTATTTCCTTTATATCCACACCGGTGGCGTCGGCGATCTCAGGTGCAGAGGCACTTGGCCGCTCCGTTAAATAATGGAAAATTTTCAGATAATCCTCATCTTCCCGACGAATACAGGTGGGACAAATATCACGTGTTCCCGGAACGAAGGCAAAGACCAGCCCACAACGGGAACAATTGGCCAGTTTCATGAAAAGATTTTTTGATGAGGAACGGTCGCCATTTTCAATTTTTCATAGACCATTTGGCCCAAGCCAATACCCCCACCGGCGGACAATTGGCGGCTTAACTGTTCGTCGTACATACCTTCAAAAAACTCCATGCCCCTGGAATTTCCCATGAGCCCCGATTTCTGGACCGAATTACGCATTTCTTTCATCATCATCTCAAGAAATATGGATTCGAAGTTCTTGGCGACCTGCTTGATCTCGGCATCTGAGTGGGATACCGGCCCCTTCAGGGGATTCAGACCCTGTGGACCTTGCGCCAAGGTCAGGTAATTCAGTCCCGACTGTCCCATCATGACCTGATTGACCGCGTTGGAGGCCATTCCGGGGTTGAGGGCAAAGGCCTTCCCAAATTTCCCAAAGGAAGCCAAGTCGGAAACCTGAAAGGTCCCCGAAGGAAACACAGGCATAATGGAAGCTGGGATCGGTGGCAAAACGACTCCTAAAGTATCTCCAACTCGGCGTGCAGGGCGCCTTCCGCCTTGACAGCCTGAAGGATCGAAATAAGGTCTCGTGGTGTGGCGCCGACTGCGTTGACCGCTTCGACGACATCCATCAAAGTGGCGCCTTCCGGCAGGACCACCAAGTTCCCTTTCTTCCCAAGGTCATCGGAGGAAACCGTCGTGGTGTGGGTCAGTTCATCGTGTCCAAAAACGGCATCGTGAGTGATTTGGGTTGTCTTTTTGATCACCAAGCGAAGATTTCCATGGGCGATAGCGACCGCATCGATGCGAACGTCCTGCCCAAGGACTACGGTCCCAGTTTTTTCATTCACGACCACGCGATTGGCGGGTGAATCCGTCGCCACCGAGACATCCTGGACCGCGGCCAAAAAAGCCACGACATCGTCTCGGTAGTTATAAGGGATCTTCACATCCACCTGGCCTCCATCGACCGCTTTCGCGACCGGCTCACCGAACTGCTGGTTGATGGCCTGGGTCACCAAAGAAGCTTGTCCAAAATCCGGATGGTCCAGCAAAATGGTGACCGTATCGTTATCCACAAAGGTGGAAGGCACTTCACGCTCGACCAAGGCACCATTCGGCACCCTTCCAGCTGTCGTGTGGTTGACCTGCACCAACGGAAATTCACCCGTATTATCGGAAAAACCACCGACCGCCAACGGACCTTGGGCCACGGCATAGACTTGCCCGTCCGGACCCTGTAATGGCGTCATCAAAAGAGTCCCGCCTTGCAGACTACGGGCATCCCCGACAGAGGAAACGGTCACATCGATCTTATCACCCGATTTCAACAAGGGTGGTAATTGGGCCGTGACCATGACCGCCGCAACATTCTGTGTCCGGATATCGGCCGGTTTGATCACGATCCCGAATTGAGAAAGCATATTGGTTATGCTTTGTAGCGTCGACTTGACCCTTTGCGTGTCACCGGTCCGTTGCAAACCAACGACCAATCCATAACCGATCAATTGGTTCTCACGGACACCTTTGACCTGCGCAATGGTCTTCAACCGGACCTGAGCCGCCCAAAGCGGGTTGAAGGTCATTAGGATCACCAGCGAACAAACGATTCTCCCAAGCATGGTCACTCCTACTTTGAAAGTGGCTAGAAAAGGCCCAGCCAACCCAGGACCCTTGTCAAAAGTCCTGGCTTGGCCGTTTCTGACGCCGGCCCGGTTCCCGTTAACTTGATCTTGGCATTGGCGATCCGCAACGAAGAGACCGTGTTATCACTAGAGATATCGTCCGGACGGATTTCCCCGGTCACTTCAACGGTTTGTTTTTCCTCGTTGACTTCCACATAACGGCTTCCTTCGATCTGATAATTACCGCTCGGGAGGACCGAAATGATCTTAGCGGTCATTTGTCCGGTCACCGTAGTGCTTCGGCTGGAAGTTCCTTGCCCCTGATGGGCCGCGCTTGCTCCCACACCCACCTGGCTATTGGTGTTCAAAATGTTGGTCCCGTAAACCCCCGCGCCAAGGAAACCGGATCCCGCTCCCAACGCCAAGCTTGAAGCTTTTTGATTCTGGCTGCTAGCCGCCTGAGTGGCATTTGTGCTCTCATTGATAAGCACCGTAATGACATCCCCCACCCGTCTAGCACGTTTTTCATTGTAAATGGAATTAGTTCCCTCGGCCGGATAAAGGGAGTCGGCCAAAGACCTAGAAATCACGGATAAAAAAAGAAGAAACAACGTCAAAAATCTTAAAAAACGCATCATCTCCAAAACCTCCCGGGGTCAAGACCCCTCTACTAACACTTTCTTCTCGTCCAACACCTTACCCTTCAGTATTTTATGGGAATCAGTATTCTCAACTCGGATCACATCCCCCATCTTCCCATCCTCGATGGCCCTTACCTGAACGGAGATCTCGACATTTCCCTTCCGGACCACGGCCTCCACCACCCGTCCATGAACGATGACCGGCGGATCATAGAGATCGGTTACCCGCAGCATTGTTTCAGGTGCCAAGGCCGAGGACGAAAACCGCCCCAACACTTGTTTTAGGTCGGTAAACCCGCCTTTCAAACTGAAATTGCCCGGGAACCGCGCCAAAGCGACGTTTTTCGATGTGAACTTTTCTCCCTTTTCAACCGCCCGTGTCGTCTTTACCACCGGCCGAAACCGATCCACACGGATACGGAACGTTGTTGTGCGGATAAAGCGTCCATCAACACTCAAATCCGCTTGAAGGGTCATTATCCCTTCATAGCGGCCGGACACGTTCGGTTTCAATCTAACGGTGACATCTCCGGCCGGCAGAACCAATGATTTAGGGGACCCTTCGAACCCCACCGCCAAAAACCCAGGGTCCTCCCCGGTCTGTTTTTGGACGAAGTTTTGTATGTCTGGCAAAAGACCTTCGGGTTCGAGTTTTTGGCTCTGGGTCAGGACCAAACACCTATCTGCCCCCCCGAACTTCATTCCCGGTTGAAAAAGATCTTCCCGCCGGAGGGAAAGGATTAGCCCCGACCGGGTGAACACTGCCGTTTTCCCGGGCGGAGCCGCCCTTCCCACATCCAAGTTGGATAAAACTGCGTTTGGCTTTCCCTTGGCGCTCGTAACCTCGGCGATGTCCCCAAGCCTTATCCGAGGCCCCACAACCGTCGCTCTATCCAACAATCGCAGGATCACTTCGGCATGCCCCAGAGAGGCCAGGCAACTCACCCCGATCATGGTCCAAATCCCAAAGACCTTCATGGCTCAAGCGTTATCAAGGAAATTGCTTCATGTTCGCCAGGATCATCATCATGTCGTCCGAGGTGGAAACCGCCTTTGAGTTCATTTCATAGGCGCGTTGGGCCACAATAAGGTTCACCATTTCCGTGACCACATCCACATTCGACGATTCCAGAGATCCCTGTTGGACCGTGGGGAAACTGACCGACCCAGGCGTACCTTGGATCGGATCCCCGGAGGCGGCCGTCGCCATGAAAAGATTATGTCCCTTGGCTTCCAATCCAGCCGGATTCACGAATCTTGTCAATTCCAATTGTCCGATTTGGGTTTGTTGGGATGAACCGGCTATTTGGACGAGGATCTGTCCGGTCGGAGTTATCTGAACTTGGGAAGCGTCCGCAGGGATCTGGATCGATGGATCCAGATAGTAACCATCGGACGTGACCACGTTTCCATTCCCATCACGCTTGAAGGACCCATCGCGAGTATAGGCCGTTTCACCGTTCGGCAATGTCACTTGGAAGAAACTGTCATCGCCTTCGATCAGGATGTCCAATGGGTTGTTGGTATTTTGAATGGCTCCCTCGGTGAAGATCCTCTGGGTCGCCACAGGTTTTACGCCCTCGCCCACTTGAAGTCCTACGGGAGTGTTCGTTTCGGGGGAAGTCGGGGCCCCTGAAGGTTTTAGGTTCAGGTAAAGCAGGTCTTGGAACTCGACCCGCTGCTTTTTGAATCCGCTGGTGCTGACATTGGCCAGATTATTGGAAATCGTATCAATGTTCAGCTGCTGGGCGGCCATACCGGTGGCCGCCGTGTAAAGTGACTGCATAAAGCCTCCTTAGAGTCGGCGGGACAAAAGACCCGCCCTTTCCATCGCCTCGATCGTTCGGCGATAGA
Organism: bacterium; assembly: GCA_035549195.1. Classification (NCBI taxonomy): domain Bacteria; species bacterium. Next base: position 65,314 of record DASZRK010000080.1, on the reverse strand, counting down.
ACGGCCCCTGCAATGCAGTCCGGCCGTTTAACAACTAACTATCTTCAGACCCTCAAACTTCCTATCTGCGTCGCGGCTTGATTCATCAAATGATCGTAGGTAGAAATGATCTTCGAATTAAGTTCGTAAGATCGATAAGTGTCGATCATATTGACCATTTCGCTTATCGCATTGACGTTGGATTGTTCCAAAAAACCTTGCTGGACCTGGATGTTGTCCGGGGCCATATCAATTTTATTCCCCGGCCGGACCTCAAAAAGCGAATGGCCTATCTTCTTAAGACCTCCCGGGTCCTGGACCTTGACCACCAAGAGCTGATCCAATCCTTTTCCGTCAACGCTAATGTTCCCCTCTTCATCGACCGTTACTTGGTTCCCATCGATGTATATTTCCCCATTGTGTCCCAGCACGGGCAACCCATCTTTGGTGACCAGTCTTTGATTCCCATCCAGGTTAAAACTCCCATCCCTTGTCAGAAGGGTTTTCCCGGAAGGATCGAGAACCGAAAAAAATCCTTGTCCATTCAAAGCAAAATCCAAGGGAGCTTTTGTTTCTAAATGAGCACCTTGGGAATGATCGATCGCCACTTCTTGAGGTACCACGCCTCCCCCAGCAAATCCCAGGGCAGGGCGAACCTCGGCGGTCCCATCCAGGACCGACATTTTTTGATCATGGATCCTGGCGATCAAGTAGGTCGGGAAGGCGAGGTCGGCGGTCCGATCTTGTTTAAACCCGACCGTATCGACATTCGCCAAATTGTTCGCGATCACATTTTGGCGAAGCAAGGTCGAGTCCATCCCCGACGCTGCGATATAAAGACCACTGGGCATCGCGACTCCTTATTTACCGGCCGGTTGAACGACCGTGTTATAGGGTAAAGCAACCGCTGAAACCTCTTTCGAATGCGCGCTCTCAACACCATCCGCAGAAACGGACGTGAACGTAAAGTAGTAACGTTGTCCGACTTTCAACTTTCGGACCAAGTAGGTCGGGACATTGCCCAAAGGCTGCGCATTGACCTTGTCAAAGCGACCTCCCGAAACCTCGGAAATGTAGACATTGTAGCCTTTGAGACCACTCTTACCTGGATCACCCCATCCCGACATACCCTCTTGCTTGGCGATATCGATGACTCCTTCGTTCTGCACCTCACTTTGGACCACTGCCGGCGCCACAGGGGCAGAAGTCGTTCCAGCCACCACTTCCATGGAATATTGGCTTTCCGTAGGGGGCACCGTATTGGTGACAGAAGTCACGACGAAATAATAATTAGTGTTCTTTTCCAGTCCATGCAAGGAATAGTAATTACCTTTTATCGGCTTCTGGTTGATCTTGATGTATCCGCCACCCGATGTTTTGCTGAAATAAACATTGTATCCGGCCAAAGAAAGGGATGGTGAATTCGTCCAACGCAAGGAAATGATGTCCCCTTCCACTACGGCATTGACGCCTTCCGGAATAAAGCTTTTCACCTTGCCCAGGAAGGAATCGCCGAACATCCACTTGGCTGAAATACGGTGGGAGGAACCCAAAAACTGCGCATGACCAATATAGGCGTAATCGATGCCCCAGGTCTTGGATCGATAACTGATTCCTGCGGTAAATTGCCCATCAAGCGTTTGAAAACCGGTGTAACCCGTTCTCAAGCCCAATTGATCCTCGAAGAACCACCCTTCGATCCCAGCAAGAAGAAGCGTGTTGTGATTGGCAAGGTTCGGGTCGTTAAAATCGGAGAATTCAAAAGCACAGACTAGGTCATCGGTAAATTCGTAACTGATCCCGCCCCTCACCCGCAAAGGAATGGGGTCCTCATTTCCGGCTTGATAGCGGATCTTGGTGTCCAGATCCTCCGCCGAAAGACCGATATTGAACTGCTTGCCATAACGGGGGTCCAATATCGGCAAGTGGTATAAAAACCCCATATCCAACCCCAACCCGCTGGCTTGTTGACCAGGCTGGGTAGCGGAATCCACACCATACAGTTTGATATTGATGCCAAAGGAGATCGACTTATCCACTGCCAAGGGGGCCGCAAAAGTCCCGATGTATAAACGCTCGTTCTCCGAGCCGTCCGTAAAGAACAACTGTTGCGTAGAAAGGGCCCACGCCATCTGGTCCCCGAATGGCTGGACATAGGCCAATTCAAAAAGGTCCTCTTTACCGTTCAAAAGGACCGATCCCATACCGGAGATTTCCGGCCTCAGGACCTGGACCAACCCCGCCGGATTGTAAAAAACAGCGTCGCCTGAATCGGCGATCGTACTAAACGCCCCGCCCATACCCAACGGGCGGGCGCCGATCCCTGAAACTCCACCCTTGTCAAAGGCCGCAAAAACAGGCAAATAAACGGCAAAAACGACCAAAAAGTAAAGGGTTAAAAGCCTATTGGCCATTCGGTCCCACCTTTATCCCATTGATCGAAATATCGGACAGCTGTTTCAACCGCGCTAAATCAATCCGACCACCTTCAAAATTGGCGATCGCCTCTGTATTGGCCTTCATGCTTAGGACATTTCCCTGGGCCCCATAATATACATTAACTAACATCGTTTTAAAATCCTTAGTTCCGGTGGTTTTCACATCATTTTTCATGACATCCGCCGCTTCCTGCATGACGTAGTTGGCGTCATTTAGCTTGGATTTATAGCTAACCACTAGAACGCTATTTCCATTCGGATCTATTTCACGGTGGCTATTGAGCCCCTCCCCGGGTGTCAAGGCCTTGACACCTTCCAAACCCATAGCGGGATAGCTCCCCGCCAATGGGGTCGATGCTTGGGTTGCTTGGGCATTAGCCGTTGTCGGAGTAGCTTCTACAAGCCCCAGAAGATCCCGCAGGCTTCTAGTGGCAAGGTCGGTCAGTTGCTGTCTTTCTTGTGCCAAAAGAGCCGCCTGCTGTTGACGGATTTGATAAAGCTTCGTGGGATCCCTGGCCGGTCCGGCCTCGGAGGGGCCCAGGATCTCCACCGTTTGCACCGGGGTCGATCCGATATGCTCCAACTGATCCTCCACTTGGAACGACCACGTATAGACCCCGGGAGATAAAGGTTCGTAATGATCGTTCTCGCCACCCCAGATCAGTTGGGTGGGCGGAGAACCGCTCCCTCTCAAACCTCGGACCAAGTGGTTGTTCGAATCATAGATCAGGACACTCCAGCGATTGACAGTGACATCTTCCGTCGTATCAAGGTAGAAAGTCGCCTTTTCACCTTGCGAAGGAGTGAATGTGGCCGGGCGGACAAAAGCCTTTACCTTCGGAGGCGGGATCTCTTCCCCACCGCCAAAGCGGTAGGTAGCGCCAATATAAAAAGGCTCATAGTTGATCCCGGATGCATTGCTCTGGGTCAGGCCGCCATTGATGTCGAACGTCGGGCCCACAGGCTGAAGATACGCGGCATCCAATTGGAAATCTCCATTCAAGGCCCTGATACTTCCACCCAAACTGATATCCCCAGGACGGCTCAAGGGGGATGAGTACCCCGCCCGTACCCCCAAAACATCCTTGAAGAACCAAAATTCCGTACCGAAATGGATGTATTTATTGTGTGCGTCATCGAATCGGGGATCTGAGATCTGATCAAAATCAAAAGCCGTTATGTTCCTGATCTTGAATATGAAATTGTTCTTGTAGGCTATCCCCAAAGCGATCACCGGTGGGATCTGTGTTTCAAAACCAGGCCCAACATTGAAGCTCACCGGCGGATGATTGATGACCAATCCATTTGAAAATTGAGCACGGCTGACAAGATCGTTCAAAGCCAACCCGATCCGAAATTCCTCGGAATATTTCGTGATCGGTATCCGATAGAGCAGCCCTATATCCACACCGAAACCGATGACGCGAACGGGATCGGAAAGGACGGTGACCGTCTGGGAATCCGAACCAAAGTAGCGGATATAATAGGGGTCATTGGTCAATCGTTTGATGTTCACACCGACCGAGAAATTACGTACCGCCGAAAAGCGTGCCGCATAAGAAAGAACAATGTCGCTTTCTTGGAAGGTTGGGTTGAGAAGATAACTCCCCTCAGACCTTTGGCTCGTGGATAGGGTCGCATTTCCTGAGTAAAAGTCGTATTGGGGATGGAACGGGCGAAAAAGGGAGATGCCAAGGGTGTTTTCCTTGGCCACCGGGATCATCAACTGCATCGAAGCGTACCAAGGGAATCCAAAAGCCTGCTTTCCATTCACTTGGTCCGTGAAGTAGACCGGAGCGCTCGATAGGGTTATCTCGTAAGAGCTCAACTGAGCCAATCCGGCCACGTTCCAATAGGCGGCCGATGAATCATCAGCCACCGCAACGAAAGCACCACCCATGCCGATCGCTCGCGGACCGATCCCGAAGGAATTTTTCTGGCCGAAGATCAGCTCCGTGTTTTGGGACCAGCCATTCGAAGGCAAGGCGATGAACCATAAGGCCAAAACCCCTAAAACCGCCCCAAGACCTTTGCTTCCCTTGGTAATTTTTGGCACCTTGGAACTACCCTTTCCGCCGATTGGCGCGTTTATTTTGACTGCTTCAAATTATTTTCGGCCCGATAGACCGAAACCAGGATCTCCGCCACCACCTGATAAAGTTCGGGAGGAATTTCTTGGTTCACGTTCAATTGTTCCAGCGCCTCCACAAGCAATTTGTCTTCCCGGATCGGGATCCGATGATCCTTTGCCATTTGGATCAACCGTTCGGCGATCAACCCGCTACCCTTGGCCACCACCTTCGGCGCGCCACCCTTGGCCCTATCATATTGAAGTGCGACCGCCGTCTTTCGAGCCGGCTTGCGTCTTGGACGCGCCTCCGGGCTCATTCTTTATCCCCTGACGTTCAAATGAAACCCACGCGGAACAGAGAACTTCCTTTTCAAGATCACCGTTGGACTGGTCAAGAAAAAGCCCTTTTTTTTCAGGTTCTCCTCCACTTCAGAGATCGATCCAAGGAGCGAATCGCTCGGTTCCACCCCTTCGCCGGGAAAGACCTGGATAGCCACCGATCGGCCCCTCAAATAAAGGCTCCACTGCGTCATCCTTTGGAGTTCCGTTTCGCACTCCAGCACCAGGTAAACCGCCGACCCAGACTTCACCGACAATCGTTGTTTCTCAACATAAACTTTCAATCTCGCGGCAGCCTTTGCCCCTCCAAAGCCAAGCGGGATGAATGCGGTCCAGGGTTGTCCAGGTTCCGATAACGGGTCCACAGCTTGAGTCGCTGAAGGGGACGGCAAGACCCTGACAGGATCACCCACCTTCAAACCCGTCTCCCCAACCGCACTCACCCTAACTCCCGAAGCCCCGGATATCAAATAACGTCCCGGCCCAACCACCGCAAGGACCCTCCCCCATTGGACCACCGGCTCCAGACCCCGACTTGTCGGAAGGGGTCCCGAAAGCTTCACAATCCTTGCGAAAGATTCCCCTTGATCCATCTAGTTACCGCATGGTTCTCGACCTAATTCGGCGTCGAAAAGCGGTTCCCCCTCAAATTCAAGATCAATTGGACTTCGGCCCGGCTCAGTTTCGTCTTATGAGCAATATCCGAAAGGTCGCTCTTCGTGTCCGCCAACCGATAAACTTCTTTAAGAACTTTAGGGGAAAAAGAACCGCCCCCCACTGAAAAGCCGTCCAAGACCGTTTCCGAAGCATCGACCGTTTGATTGCGAGGATTCGGCAAAGAACGGACAGCAAGGTCCTCTACCTCTCGTGTGGTTCGAGGGGAACCTTTGCTTTTCTTCGAAGCCTTGAGAAGAGCTTCTTTTTCTTGTAAGTGGTCACGTTCCTGGTCGACCGCCTCGGACAACCGCAGGACTTTCTCGAGGTCCTTATCCAATTTTGTGACCATTTTTTTAAGCTTTTCGGTTTTCGCTTCGGCATCCCGAACCTGCTCCTGGAGATTCTCCGAGACCTCTTTCCCAAGTTGTTTGAGGGTCATTAAGAGTTCCTGAAGATTCCCACGGATCTCATCCACCTGAAGGTCTTTGACGATCTGGGCCTCCTCGCCTTTCTTTTGGGATTGATTGACCGAATAATGGAAGACAAAAAGAAGTCCAAAGAGGAGGACTGCATCGAACACGATTTGAAGGACGGAAAAGATTTCCATTCTCGCCTCAATTCCCTTTGAATGGACCGACCTTGACCTCACCACCGGACTCGGTCAATGTGCAATATTTCAATTCTTCCGAGATCTGGCGGCTGGCTTTGTTGACGGTGATCTTGACGCCCGTGTGGATGACACCCATGCAAGTGACCTTCGCATGGCGCCTCCTATCTTCGGCGCCTTCCTGGTCCTTCCGCTCCAATTCCTGCTTCTTCTCGGCCATACTCTTGCTGTCCGCCATCAACTTGAATTGAGCCCGCGTCAATTTTGTCAGTAGTTCCTTTTTTTCAGGAGGAAGGTTCCCCCCCATTTTGGTCTGAAGATCCTTAAGGAATTGGATTCCCTTCTTTGTTTTGTCCAGGTTTTCCAGCGACGCCTTCAATTCGATGTCCATTTTTTGAAGCTCGTCCCGAAGTCCCACCGCCTCGCCCACGACGATCTCCGTGGGTGTTGCAAAATTCGAGCCTATCGAGGCGGCATGGACATGTTCACCTGCGATGACCTGGCCGCCCACAATAACGCCCTTTTGGCCGGATACATTGACCTTCTTACCCACCGTTACCTTGCTGTGCATGATCGCTTGGCTCGATGTCAAACTTCCAGCCACCTCCACGATGGCATTACGGATGTATTTAATATTAGCGTCGCCACCGCAAACGATTTTGGCCTTATCGTTGCCGCTGACCCCTCCGGCGATCGATAATTTCCCATTGCATTTCAATTCCGCTCCCTCAACCACGCCATTGACGATCAGATCTTCGCCTGCAAAGACCTTGAACCCGTCCTTCACATCGCCCCGAACGGTCACCGTCCCCACAAAGTCGATGTTCCCGGTCGAAAGGTTGACATCGCCCGGAACTTCATAAATGGCCAGGACCGAGATCTTGTTGTCCTTGATGATGACCTGTCCATCATTATCAGCGATCCATTCATCCTTGTTCTCGGGATTGACCACCACCCCTTTTCCCATGGTCACATCCACATCCTTGCCATCGATGGCCGGAAGGGTCTTGCCAGTGACCGTCATGCCCGTCAGCCCTTTGGTCGGTGGGATTTTGCGGGCGAGCAAGGTTCCTTTGGCGGTATTGTCGATCTTGTGGGCGGCACGATAATCGACCCGCCCGTCTTCCGTCTCTTCGGGTGCGGCGGGCGTCGCCTCCTGGGGCGTCTGCGAATAAAGTATCTCGAGCCGGGCGTCCTCCCCATTGGTAACAGGGGTGCCAAGCGCGATATCCATCTCGATCGGCTCATTGATATTCTTGGCGCCCTCGAACTGGCTTAACTTGGCGGACAGCTCGGCCATTTTGTTCTCGTCAAGCCCATAGACCACCCCCCTACGCTGGAGTGCGCCTCGGACGTCATCGATGTTGGTGAAATGATCCTTTTCGCTCTGGGGCGGGACAACCGTAAGTTTGGCTTGCATTTCATCGTCGCTGATCTCAACGAAGACATTCTCCTGACCTGGTACCTTCTTGATCTCCGCGATCTTTTGGGGTTTTCCTGAAGCTTGTTGGAGGATCGCCGAGAGTGTGGCCGGATTGTCCGGGGTCACGTTCACCTTTTGGATCTCCCTTTTCAGGTCGTCCAAAGTTGCCTTGACCCCTTTTCCAACAGGGGGAAAAACGGTCAAAAAAATACCATCGGATTGGGTCTTAATGGTCAGATAGCCGTTGGCGTCCTTGGCTGTTGGCATGCAGCCCCCTTTCGTCCACGAGTTCCTGCAAACGATAAACGGCCATGTGATGAATCTGGCAAACCCTGGACTCGCTCACCCGGAGGACCTTACCGATCTCCTTGAAAGTGAGTAATTCCACATAATAGAGGTGGAGGACTTTCTGTTCTGGTTCGCCCAACCGACCCAAGGCAAGGGAAACAAGTTCAATTTTCTCTTGTTTCTCAACTTTATCAAGGGGATTTTCGGCACGCGTGTCAGGCAGTATTTCTGCCCAGGTCTTCCCTTCCCCCCCCTCGACCCTTTGGGCATCCAAGGAAAGAAGGTTCAACATATTGATTTCAGCTATCCATTCATACAACTCATCCAACGGAATACCGATGGCTTTGGCCGTTTCTTCTTCCCGCGGAGACCGGCCCAGTTTGGCCTCTAATTTCCGTTCGGCCTCCTGGATGGTCCTGGCCTGCTTTCGGAGGTTCCTTTTGGCAAAATCAAGGGTCCGCAACTCATCGAACATTTGTCCACGGATCCTGAAGCGGGCATAGGCCTCGAATGCCCTTCCCGGATCGCTCCGCTTCTCTTTTGGGGGTTGAAAATGATCCAAGGCTTGAAGGAGCCCAATGACGCCCGCGGACCCAAGATCGTCCTTTTTCTCCCAGTAAGCCCTTGCTGGTAACCGCGCCAACATTCTCCGGGTCTCTGATTCCACGAGAAAAAAATAACTCTTCGCGAGCTCGTCCCGCACCTTGAGATCGGCTTTATTTTTGAGGAACCTTGACCAGAGGGACGCCGAACGATCCGCGGGCATGGACTCCTGCTACTGTTTGTCGGGTGTGAATTCGGGGAAAGTAAAATCGACCGATTGACCTTTTTCATCTTCGGTCGCCACCACAGGACCCTCCGCCAGAGGTTCCTCGGTCGCAGTTTCTTCGGTCATTTCCTGCCCGACCGGTTCCACCGAGGATGCGGAGAGTTCATTAACGAATGAGCTGAAGTAATGAAGGAAAAGCCACACCAAGCCCGCCCCGAAAAAGAAACCCAGAAGAGAGGCCACTAAAAAAGCGAGCACCAACGAATCCATCTCGATCCCTTCATAAGCACCAATCAGTGAAGCGATCAAAAAACCCGTGACGGAACCGGCGGATCCACCCACCAACAACATCTGGAATTGGCCGAATGGTTTTTCCCTTGTGATCTCGTAATAGATCCGATCTTTTTCTTGTCGCGCCATAATTCCTCCCGAAATCCGTCACATCACACGAGTTTGAAATTGGTTCCAGTTAACCTAAGCACCTTTAATGCTCAGCTCACGCCTCTTTTGCCCCGAAGATCCGGGTGACCTTTTTAAAAAAATTCAGGAGTGATCCATCCCCTTCCACAGGGCCACTCGTCAAAAGACCATCGGCCAGTCGCGATAATTGTAATGCAGCCGGGTTCATCGGAGACGACAAAAGAATAGGCCTTTGTTCTTTGACCGCTCGGACCATACCCATGTCCCGGGGTATAAAACCCCGGTAATCAACGTCCAAATTGAGGAATCGTTTCGAAAGGACCACCAGTTTTTTTCCCGCTTCATCCGCTTCATTTTGGGAACCGGCCATGTTGACCACGACCCTCACTAAAGGGTTTTTTCTTTCGCGGTTCAGTATCTTGATCATGCCATAGGCGTCCATCAAAGCCGTCGGTTCCGGCGTGGTCACAACAACCACCTCATCCGCCGATAACGCGAAAGCCAGGACATTTCTTTGAAGGCCAGCTCCCGTGTCGATCAGGATGACATCGACGTCGTTGCGCATCCGGACCAGGGCATCCAGGAACCTGGCGCGCTGGGTTTCGGAAAGGTCGGCCAATTCCTGGACTCCTCCGGAACCGGCCGCTATGATCTTGATGCCTTCCGGACCGTCGGTCAGGATCTCGTGCAGTTCCTTTTGTCCGTTCAGAACATGCAAAAGATTGTAAGTCGGCATCAACCCCAGCATCACGTCAACATTCGCAAGTCCCATATCCGCGTCAAAAAGCAGGACTCTTTGCCCTTTGGCCCCCATAGCCAAGGCTAAATTCACAGAAACATTCGTTTTTCCAACCCCGCCCTTTCCGCTCGTGACCGCGATGATCTTCGAGCGGCCAGGCGTAAGTTGGACCTCTTTCGGGGCATTATTATCAGCCTTCTCCATCATTTGTCGAAGGCGTTCAGCCTGATCTTGCACGACTCCCCCTAGCTTAAGAGCATCTTCGAGATTCTCTCCGCCAAGGAGTGGACCTCAGGCACTTCCAGGTCGTCCGGTACGTTCTGACCCGTGGAATAAAACGAAAGCGGTATCTGGAAATTATTCATTAAATTCAAAAAAGCTCCGTAAAAACGGGTCTCGTCCAGTTTTGTGAAGATCATCCGATTCAATGGAACAGCGGACCCGAACCGCTCAATGATCCGGATCATATCGAGGTATTTCGTGGTGGCGGAAAGGACCAAATGGATCTCGTCCGCTTGGCTTTTGGAGATGAAATACTTCAATTCTTCCAATTGATCATCGCTCGATGGACTCCGACCGGCCGTATCGATAAGGACCAGGTCCATCGAACGGTACTTGGCAAGTATCGTTGGAACATCCTCGGCCGACTCGGCGACTTCCACGGGTATACCCATGATTCGTCCGTAGGTCTTCAATTGCTCGGTGGCGGCAATTCGGTAAGTGTCCGCCGTGATCATCGCCACCTTTTTACGTTCCATCAGGTTAAAACGGGCGGCCAATTTAGCCAAAGTCGTCGTCTTACCGACACCCGTCGGGCCAACAAAAGCCAAAACCTTTTGGTACTGGGACGCGGGCCCAGGACCGGCGATCTTCAGGGCATTGCCCACGAATTGATGAATCCATCGATAGACCTCGTCCGAGCGGTCCGGATCCACGTTCTCGGTCATCATACCTTTGATCATTTTTTGAATTAAGAACTCCTCCACCTCTTGTTTGCTCAATTTTTTCCTCAAACGGGCGAACCCCGGGGATAAAAGAGCGGACGGATCCAGTTGGTTCATATCGCGGAGGGCCGATGCCACACTCGATGTTTTCATTTCATTCAATTCACGTTGGAGCGCCTTGACCTTGATCCGGTTCGGGTCCAATGTCCCCGTCGGAGCGCTCTGTGGGATCGCAGGTGATTTGACCATGGCTTTGGGGATGGACGCTTCGGCCCTTTCAGCCACCACCGGGGATAAGGACGCCTTTCTTTTAGCCACATCATCCAGAAGATTCAGATCGACCCCTGCGGTGATCTCCGCCATGGGCCGGCCAAACAGTCCCATGACCCCTCCCTTCCGGAAGGTCTTGGTGTAAAGAATGACCGCTTCAGGCCCCAAATCTTTCTTTACCTTCATCAAGGCCTCTTGGATCGTCGGCGCCTCATATCGACGGATTCTCATTCAGGGGCCTCGATGGACCCCAAGGATTGAATTTCGGTCCGGGGAAGTAATTCGCTGAAAGAAATCACGGTCAGATGCGGTATAAAACGTTCGATTATTTTTTTGAAGTAGGGCCGTACCGCCGGCGAGCAAAGGACAATGGGTTGACGCCCAGCTCCAGCCATTTTCTCAATACCTTGGGAAAGGCTACGGAATAAATTTTGAAGTATCTTCGGGTCTAAGGCCGAAAGATTCCCGGTTTCTGCGGATTGGACCGAATCCATGATCTTTTTTTCCAACCGGGGATCCACCGTTAGCCCATAAACCTTCCCATCGGTAGATTGGTAAAGTTTCGTGATAGAACGGGCCAATCCTTTTCGGGCATATTCGGTCAGGATCTGGACGTCCTTCGTTTCACGAACATGATCTGCCAATGATTCCAAGATCGTTTCCATATCCCGGATCGGAATATGTTCCCGCAACAGATTTTGAAGGACTTTTTGAAGATCACCTACGCTGAACTGGGCCGGCACCAACTCATCGACGACCGTCGGCGAATCCTTCTTGACCGTATCCACGAGTTTCGCAACGGCCTGTCGGGTCAGGAACTCATGGGCATGATTGCGGATGATTTCGGTCAAGTGGGTCGCCACGACCGTCGAAGCATCCACCACCGAATATCCGGCCTGTTCGGCCGTTCCCTTCTCCTCATCCGTGATCCAATAGGAGACCAAATTGAATGTCGGCTCCCTCGTCTCGATCCCTTCGATCTTCGGCATGTTGGGATTGGTGGACATGGCCAATAAATGCCCGGGCATGATCTTCCAACGCGAAACTTCGACACCCTTGATCTTGATGACATATTCGGCGGGTTGTAATTGCATGTTGTCCCGGATTCGGATCGGAGGCACCACAAGTCCAAGATCGGTCGCCATTTGACGCCTGATCCCCGTGATCCTCTCCAGTAGATCCCCGCCTTGAGCTTCATCCACCAACGGGATCAGGCTATAACCTATCTCCACCTCTAGATGGTCCACTTGAAGGAGACTCGTTACATTCTCGGGTTCTTTCCGCTTTTCCGGTCCCACCTGAGCCTTTTCACTCTCAGCGACCTCTTCCGCTTCCAAGCGCAGGGATCTCTCGACAAAATAAGCCAATGTCGCCGTAACGATCGAAATGAACAAAAATGCGAAGTTTGGCAATCCAGGGACGAGACCCGCAATGAACATGACCGCCGCCGTCAACCAAAGCGCCCTCGGAACGGAAATGATCTGTTTGATGAGATCCGTGCCGAGATTGCTTTCCGAAGCCGCACGTGTGACCACCACACCGGTCGCGAAAGAAAGCAGAAGGGCCGGAATCTGGGTGGCCAAACCATCACCGATGGTCAGGAGCGTGTAGCGTTGAAGGACCGCCCCCATTGGCATGCCGTATTTAAAGAATCCAACGGCAAATCCGCCCAAAATGTTGACGATCACGATCACAATGGCGGCAATAGCGTCCCCTCGGACGAATTTACTGGCACCATCCATAGCCCCGTAGAAGTCCGCTTCCCGCTCGACCTCTTTGCGGCGTTTACGGGCCTGATCGTCCGTGATCAGGCCCGAATTTAAGTCCGCATCGATCGCCATTTGCTTTCCCGGCATCGCATCCAAGGTGAACCGGGCGGCCACTTCGGCGACCCGTTGAGCGCCACTCGTGATGACAACGAACTGGACGATGATGAGGATCAAGAAGACGACGAACCCGACCCAGTAATCCCCCCCCACCACGAATTTACCGACGGATTCGATCACACGTCCGGCCGCATCCGCGCCATCCTGCCCATGTAAAAGGATCAATCGAGTAGCCGAAATATTAAGGGCCACACGGAAGATGGTCGTAATGAGCAAAAGGGTGGGAAAAATAGAAAAGTGGAGGGGCTCCAAGGTATACATCGTGATCAAAGCCACCACGAGAGCCATGGTGATATTGAATGAGATCAGGATGTCCAAAAAGATCGAGGGAAGTGGAATGATCAACATCAAAACGACCAAGATGACGCCCAGCGCCACAAAAAGATCTTGGTTATTGTTTTGAGTGGGATTGACGCTACTAACTTCAGGCATACGACCGTCCATGTTCAAGGGTGGCCAAAAAAGCGAATTCGTATTGTAACCGGATTCCCTCTATTCTTCATGCTTCCTTTTGGGGGACCCGCCCTTTCTTTTAACCTGGGGCGGGCATACCCTCCCGTCTTTTCTGGTTCAAACGGTAAACGAAAGCCAACACTTCGGCGACGGCCCCAAAAAGGTCCGAAGAGATCGGGGCTCCAACAGGACATTGCTTCAGGATCGCCCGGGCCAAGGGAGGATTTTCCACGATGGGAACACCATGCTTCCGGGCCATTTCCTTGATCCGCTCCGCGATCACCCTTTCTCCTTTCGCGAGAACCATCGGGGCCTGCATTCCATCCTTGTACTGGAGCGCCACCGCCACGTGGGTCGGATTTGTAATGACCACATCCGCTTTTGGAATGGATTCGAACATCCTGCGCCGGGCCATTTCCCTCTGGATCTGTCGGATTCGGGCTTTGATCATAGGATCGCCCTCAGATTGTTTGAACTCGTCCTTGATCTCTTGTTTTGTCATCTTGAGGCCGTCCTGGTATTCCCATCGTTGATAAAAATAATCCATCAGGGCCAGGATCACGAAAGCGAAAATGATCCAGTCCAGGATCCCCAAGGTCAACTTTCCGACGAATTTTAGCGACTCGCTCCCCTGCATATCCATGGTCGGTACCAATTGGGCAAGGGCTTCTTTCATTCCAAAAAAAGCGATGATCCCGACCAAAAAAAGCTTCATCAGCGACTTAATGAACTCCACCAGGGAACGCCGAGAAAAAAGCTTTTGGAACCCGGTCACTGGATTGATATTGGTGAACTTGGGGACCAGGGGTTTCATTGTAAAAAGGACCCCAACTTGAAGGTAATTGGAAAGCAGACCTACCACTAGGACGACACCCAGGACAGGGGCGATGATCTTAAAAACCTCCGTCATATAAAAGAGAACCATGGCGTAAACATTTTCCATGTCAAAAGACACGTCCAAATTGCGATAGCAAAAAGACGATAACCTGCCCATGGATTCGATCATATAAGGTCCCGCGAACCGAAAAGCAAACAAGGCTCCCAAGAGAACTAAGGCCGAATTGACCTCAACGGACCTGGCGACCTGTCCCTTTTCCCTCGCTTCCTGGAGCCGCCGCGGGGTCGCTTTTTCGGTTTTGGATGGATCTGCCATGCGAGGAACCTCGCCGCGTTAGTGAAGGGCCCTTAAAAGGATGGCGAAATCCCTGTGCATCCCTTTAAAAAGACCTTGAAGCATGAAAGAGAAGAATCCCATCGAAAAGGCCGTGATGATGAGACCGACCGCCATCCCCAGTGGCATACCAACGATAAAAACATTCATTTGCGGAACGGTCCTCGCGATGATGCCTAGCGTCATGTTCGTTATGAAAAGGGCTCCGATAACCGGGGCTCCAACGCGAAAAGCGATGAAGAAAACCTGGGTGAATATCTCCATCATTTTGGATCCCAAAGCAGGAGTGAAATGGGCTCCTCCCAAAGGAACGACCCCGAAACTATCCATGATCCCCCGTAGCAAAAGGTGGTGTCCATCCGCGGACAAGTAGACCAAGGTCGCCACCATGAAATAAAACTGTCCCATGACCGATATTTGGGTCGCGGTGACGGGATCGATGATGTTCGCCATTCCTAGTCCCATTTGGATATCGATGATCTGGCCAGCCAATTGGATGCCCGTGAAGACCAGGGTGGCGGCCAGACCAATGGAAAAACCAAGTAGAAGTTCGCGGACCACTGCCAGTCCGAAGGCCAGGCCGGGAGCAGGCAAGTCCCCCGTTGGAAGCGGGACAATGGGGAAAATGAGAAAAGCCGTCAAAAGAACCCAAGAAGCCTTCAAAAGAACGGGGATCTGACGGCTGGAAAAGACCGGCGCTGTCAGGAAAATCCCTGCCACTCGCATCAGGACTAGGACGAAACCCACCACTTCCCCAGGACTGAAATGGAATGGATTCTCAGGCATGGGGTCCTCACTTCACATATTGGGGTAAATTCACCCAAAGGTTGGATGTGAAGTTCAAAAGAACGATCATCATCCACTTCCCAAAGACCAGGATCGCGATGAAAATCGCGATAATTTTCGGGATGAAGGTGAGGGTCATTTCTTGTATCTGGGTCACGGCTTGAAAAATGGAAACAGCTACACCGACCACCAAGCCCAAGCCCAGGATGGGAGCGGATACCAGAAGGGTCACCCAAAGAGCCCGACTGGCAAGATCAGCGATGAATTCAACGGTCACGGATGGCTCCTAAAAGCTCAAGGCGATGGATCGGACGATCAGGTTCCATCCATCGACCATAATGAAAAGAAGGATCTTGAAAGGAAGGGAGATCAGAACAGGCGGGAGCATCAACATACCCATCGACATGAGGACCGAAGCCACCACCATATCGATGATAAGGAACGGGATAAAGATGATAAATCCCATTTCGAACGCCTTTTTCAATTCACCGATCACAAAAGCCGGGATCAGAACCCAAGTGGAAATATCCGCCGGCGTCCTAGGACGGCTGGACTTGGAAAGTGCGACAAAAAGGGCCAGGTCCTTCTCGCGGACCTGTTTGAACATGAATTGTCGCATGGGATCCTCGGCTTTTTTAAAGGCTTCAGCGGTTCCCAATTTCCCGTTCAGATAGGGGGTCAAAGCGTCCTTGTCGATCTTTTGGAACGTGGGCTGCATGGTGAAGAAGGTCAAGAAAAGTGCCAGTCCGATCAAGACTTGATTCGGAGGTACTTGTTGGGTTCCCAGCCCCTGACGCAAAAAAGCCAAGACGATAACGATCCGAGTAAAAGAAGTTGTCAGGATCAAGATGGCAGGAGCAAGGGAAAGTACCGTCAAAACCAGAAGTATCTGAAGGCTCATCGCCACTTCCTGGGGGCTCTTGGCCTGGTCGACCCCGATCCGGATGGCGGGCAAAGGAATATCCGCAGCATGGACCGGGATCGTGAAAAGGACCAAGCCTAACAACAAAAATGGCGAGGAACGTAACCGCATTAAGTATCCTTGTTCGGTGGAGTGTTCAGGATTTTTTTCTTCTTAAGATTCTTCAGTTTTTGAACGTATTCCCCAACTGCCTGGTTGCTTTCACGGATCATCGCTTGGGCACGCTCACCTCTATCTTCTGCCTCTTTGGACTTCAGTATCTTTTGAAGAGCCTGTGGAAACCCGGCAGGAAGACTTTCCTTAAGTGTCGCAACCTCACGTGGATCCATGATCACGTCCAAACAACGTATCTCCGTGGGCCCCACACCCAGGACAAGCACTTTTGAACCGATCTCCACCAATTGAATGGACAATCGGGGGCCCAAATACGTGGTATGGAACACACGGATTGGTTTTCCCTCTTCGCCAACCTGGGACAAGCCTTTGCTTTCCCACACCCATTTCAGTCCCCAAATGGTGATCACGACCAGGCCAAGGGTTATCCCCAGCGCCAAGATCAGCCGGATAAAGGTCGAAAATAAGCCGGGAGATGGGCTCGGGGTTTCCTCAGGTAGTGCCATGGGAGCCGTAACGGACGCACCAGGCGTGGAAATCGTTCCTGTTTGACTCTGGAACAAACCACTATGATCGTCCAACCCGTGGGCCGCGGAAAAAGAACACAACAAAAGACAAACCCCAACGAACCCTCCCCATAGCCGGGAGAATCTCGCGGGGTTCTTGTAGGATGAGGCGATCAAAGACATGTCACGTCCAGGACAACGGACTTTCTCAACCCTGGACTGCGGTCAGTCGTTCTTCCGGATTGATGATCTCGGTGATACGCACGCCGAAGTTCTCATCGATCACCACAACTTCGCCCTTGGCGATCAATTTTTCGTTGACCAAGATATCAACCGCTTCCCCGGCCAGCTTGTCCAATTCAACGACCGAACCCGGCGCAAGGGCTAGGATCTCTTTGACCAGTTTGGTCGTACGGCCAAGTTCCACCGTCAACTTGAGCGGAACATCCATCAGCAGGGCGATATTGCCACCCGCTGGGCGGGAGGATCCCGCGAACTCGTTCTCTAAAGGTTCCACAGCCTTACCTCCTGGCATCGATTGGGCACTTCTAACAGAAGCACCGGGTTTAACAACTTGCGCGGGCGAGGGGCCCGCCTTCCTCCCTGAACCCGTTGAAAGTCGGGTCGCGACCGCACCGGGAAAGCAAACCATCAGGTCGCCTGAAACTAGTCCCTCCACATTCAAACCATAGGTAAGCACAGCCAAGGAACTTCCCAATTGAGAAAGGGCGTTCTGGGCCCCGTCACCCTCCTGGGATACCGTTTCCTGCACTTCAAAATGGGCTTGAGGCCCGGCCAAGGGCTTGAGCCCACTAGTCAGGACCCCCGCTAACTGTTGGACGACCTCTCCAAACGCCGATAGATGGAGTTCGGTCACACGCTCCGGTGCATTCGTCCCCTCCTGCCCGATCAAGAGATCGGCGATGACGGAAGCGTCCTTTTCACGGATCACCAAAAGAGCCTGACCATCCAGCCCTCCGCTCCCTTGCAGGAAGGAGAAGAGAAAAGGACCGTCCAACACACCGCTCATGGAACCGGGGTCCGTTTCCATCAACTGAACGAACGAAACGGAGCTTTCCCTTCCCAGCAATCCGGTCAGGGTTTGGCCCATCTCGGCTGCCATGGACCCCGCCGCCGCATTCAACTTTTCCAGATCAGACATGGCCCCTACCTAGGACTTTTCATCCGGCGACATCACTTTCGTGACTTGCAACGCCTTCTTTTTCGAGGAGATGCCAGGGCGTCCCTTCAACTTGATCAAATTCTCGATCAGGACAGAGATCTCTTGGTGGGGGCTGGTATCCAACCGGACGACATCTCCTGACTTCAAGCCCAGCATTTCGCGCACGGTGATTCCGGCCGCGCCCACCCGAACAACAATAGGGATGGTCGTTTCCTTCATCACCTTGGTGAGATTCTCGACGGTCTCCGCCGTGGACTCTTTCTTCCCGACCGTGAACCATTTTTGGGCCGACAAATCCCCGATGATGGGCTCTAAAACCACATAAGGGATGCACATCGACATCTTGCCTGTCACATCATTGATCTTGATCTCGAACTCGATGACCGCAGTGATCTCGGAAGGAGCCACGATCTGAACGAATTGGGCGGTCGTTTCATACCCGGTCAGCTTGGGCTGGAAGTGACCAACCTTGAGCCAGGCTTCCTGGAGCGCTTCCATACCGCGATTGATGATCTTCTCAATGACCGATTGTTCGATCAAGGTGAGTTCCCGTGGCGCCATCGGGGCCTTTCCGGGACCTCCCAAGATACGGTCGATCAGGGTGAGGACCAACTCGGGGCCGATCTCCAAAAGGAAAGAACCATCCAGCGGCTCCATTTTAAGCACAAAAATGCAATCGGGACGGGGAAGGGACATGGTGTATTCCCGGAACGGCAACTGGCTGACCGAGACCACCTTGATATCCGCAACCGTACGAAGATAAGCCGCCACCGAAGCCGTGAAGCCCCGAGAAAAGATCTCATGGAGCATTTCCAAGGTCCGCATGTGATCCTTGGAAAAACGGTTGGGTCGGTTGAAATCATAGGTCTTGATCTTACGGCCCTGCTCATCGACCGTGATTCCCGCCTCAGGTGCCGTCGAGCTACTACCCGGTGTGTCGACCGAAGGGGATTCCCCCCCCGTCATCCCGACATCCAATTCGGAAAGTAACGCGCTTACCTCACCATCAGATAGCAGATCGTCCATTTCTCTTCTCCCCTATGGCAGCTTCCACCAACAACTTATTGGATCGCAAACTCCGTCAAGAAAACATTTGTAATAGCGCCGTATTTCAGGGTTTCGTTGACCTTCAGTTGGAACTCGCGGCGGAATTGTTCCTTCCCTTCGGCGGTCGATAATTCCACGGCCTTTCGATCGTTCAGGAGGGTGTTCACCAGATCCTTGAACTGAGCCTCACGCAACTTGATTTCCTTGTCCAGCTCGGGGTTCAGGGAACTATATTCCATGACCACATGGGCGCGGACATAACGGGAGGCCTCTTCATCGGCAAGATTCACCGTGAAAGTGCCCAGGTCATAATTCTTCCCGGGTTCCGGTTTCTGTTCGATGACCTTGACCTCCTTTTTCGATTCAGAAACACCTCCCAATTTCGTGAGGGCCAGAACACCCAAGACCGCCATCCCCACCAAAGTGAGGGCGCTGAGTAAAAGCGAGATCATCACCAAACCCCGCAAGCCCTTTTCTCCTTGATCTGCCATGTTCACCCCTCCTTTAATTAATTCAAATTCATGATAACAATGTCGACCCGCCGATTGATCCGGCGGTTCGCTTCACTGATGTTCGGGACCAACGGCTGGTATTCCGCATAACCAGCTGCGGAAAATCGGGCCGGATCCAACCCCTTTTCACCCACTAAATACTTTACGACTGCCGTCGCCCTGAGGGCAGATAGTTCCCAGTTGCTTGGGATCTTGCGGGTTTGGATGGCCAAATCGTCGGTATGGCCCTCCACTTCGACCTTTTTATCCGGATTCTTCCTGAGAATATCTGCGATATCGTTCAATGTCTCGTACATTTCCGGCCTAATCTTTGTCTCGCCGAGGTCAAAAAGCACCTTGTCCGTTAGGAGACTAATAACCAGCCCCCGAGCTTCGCGACGGATATAGACCTTATTGGCACCCAACTGCTGGCGAATACCCGGATGACCACTCTTCAGTTCTCCCATTGTAGTGATCTTGTTCGGCGGAGCGGGTCCGCCCACCGGCCCCCCTTCCCGCGGCTCTCCAGGAATGATCTTATAATGTTCACCCGCATTCGCGCTTTGGGAGGGAAGGACAGCTGTATTCCCGGGGATAGGGCCGAAAACCGCCCGGATCTGTGCCTTGATCTCCTCGATGACCTGTTTGCTCTGGCTCGCAGTCGCAAAAAGGATGATAAAGGTAGCTAACAAAAGGGTGATCAAGTCAGCATAGGTCAGGAGCCAGCGCATCATGCCGCCGGATTCCATCTCCATGCCACCGTCGTGGCCACCTTTTTTACGTTTAGGCATTCAAAAACTCCATGACACCCCCGATTCGGGGAGGATTATTCCTCTTCCTTGCCTTCGCCCTGTTTTGCCGCCGCCTCCATGTCCAGTTTCATACGCGGCGGAAGGAAGGCCTTTAACTTCTCCTCAACGATACGCGGGTTATCCCCAGCTGAAATGGCCAAGATACCTTCCAGCATGACCTCGCGAAGGAGCACCTCCGCTTGGCTGTTCTGTTTCAATTTGAAGGAAATGGGAAGGAAGACCAGGTTCGCAAAGGAGATCCCATAGAAAGTCGCAATGAAGGCTGTTGCGATAGCCGCGACCAGGGCCGCCGCATCCGCCTCCCCGCTACCGAAGGCCGACAAGGCGTGCACGAGACCGACGACGGTCCCGATGATACCCAGGGTAGGGGCAAAACCACCCAGCGTCCCGAAAATACTTTCACCGATCTTGTGACGAGCCTCCAGGAACGCTATGTCCGTCTCCATGATATTGCGGATCATTTCGATGTCGGTACCGTCAACGACCAATTGAAGGCCCTTCTTCAGGAAAGGATCCTGGATCGCTTCCGCTTCCTCTTCAAGGCCCAGCAGACCTTCGCGACGAGCCTTGGTCGCAAAACCCACCAATTGAGTGACGATCGCCGCAGGATCCAGTTCCTGTTTTTTGAAGGCCTTTTTAAGGACCGGCCAAAATTCCCTCACCGTATCGATGGGAAAGCTCATCATGGTCGCGCCTGAGGTTCCCACAAAAATGATGACGAAGGCCGCGAACTGCAACAACGCGGTCAAGGGTGTTCCATCGAGGAGGGACCCCCCGACGACACCGATGAGCCCTAAAAACAATCCTAGAACCGTTGCGATATCCACAATATCACCTCCCTAAGTTTTCGGTCGTAGCGGCCCCGATGGTCCTTTGGACCCGGTCCCGCCTTACAAAAGCGATCGAAGCGATCTCATCCAAAAAACGCTGTTCTTCGCCCAGGACTTCTTGGGCATGCTGTTTAGCTCGCTTTTCCTTCAAATTCTCCAACAATCGTCTTCCACGGGACGCCCGCATGGCCGTTTGGCGCCGCCGCTCAACTTCCTGTGCCCATTCCCTTTCCCGACGTTCCATCTCTTTTTTACGGCGCGACAACCAATCCCGATATTCGGAAAAAGCCATCACTTGGTCACTACTGAACGTCCCGGCCTCCTCAAAACGACCGTAAGACCCCAGAAAGGCGCCCTCCTCTTGCTCATGCCCCCGGAGCTCCTCTTCTATCTCCAGAAGACGCCCTTGAGCTTGGGCCAATTCCCGCACCTTTTGCTCCTCCAGCTGCTTACGGAGATTCAGTACCTGTTCCAACCGGAACCGAAAACGGGTCGGCATCGGACCCTCAGTTCAAGAAGCCAAGGAGCTTCTGGGTCATCTCCGCCCAGGGCGCCCGATCTTCTCGTGATTGCCTCAAGAACCCTTGCACCGCATCAAGCTTTTGAAGGGCTTCGTCCACTTTTGGATTGCTACCCTTCACATAAGCGCCGATGGAGATGAGATCCTCGGCCCCTTTATAGGTGGCCAGGATGGACCTCATCTTCCCCGCCGCGTCACTCTGCTCCTTCGTCACAATATCCCGCATGACGCGGGACACACTATTCAGCACATCGATGGCCGGATAGTGATTCTGCGCTGCCAGGTCCCTTGAAAGCACCACATGTCCGTCCAAAATCGACCGGCAAGTGTCCGCCACCGGCTCGTTCATGTCATCGGCTTCCACCAAGATGGTATAAAGGGCCGTAATGCTCCCTTGATGGGCCGTGGTCCCAGCCCGCTCCATCAGTTTAGGCAACAACGCAAAGACCGAAGGAGTATACCCTTTGGTCGCCGGGGGTTCTCCGATAGCCAACCCCACCTCCCGCTGGGCCATGGCAAAGCGGGTCACCGAATCCATCATTAGCATGACCCTCTTGCCCTGGTCCCGGAAATACTCCGCGACCGCCGTCGCCACCAGCGCTGCCTGGATACGGATCAGGGAAGGCTGGTCCGAGGTAGCGACCACAACCACACTACGTTTAAGCCCTTCGGTCCCCAGGTCCCTCTCCAGAAAATCCTTCACTTCCCTTCCACGTTCGCCCACCAAGGCGATCACATTGACATCCGCCTCGGTATTACGAGCGATCATCCCCAACAAAGTGCTCTTCCCGACACCGGACCCCGAGAATATCCCGAGCCGCTGACCCTCTCCCAGGGTCAACAAGGCATCAATCGCCCTCACCCCTGTCGGCATTGGCCGAGTGATCCTCCTGCGTTCCATAGGCGAAGGCGGTTCCCGGTGGATCGGGTAACTCGCCGGTTCAGGCCCCAAAGAGCCCTTTCCATCCATGGGCTTTCCCATGGCATCGATAACACGCCCCAGCAAGCATTCGCCCACCGGGATCCGGAAGGCCTGTCCGGTCGGGACCACCTCACTTCCCGGCCCGAGGCCCCTCATCTCCCCCAGGGGCATCAATAGAACACGGTGCTGGCGGAATCCAACGACCTCAGCTAGGACCATCTCGCCCTTGCCATCCGCCGGAGTGATCCAACAAGCCTCTCCCACCGAAGCGGCGGGGCCCGTCGATTCGATCACCAACCCAACGACCTGCTCCACGCGCCCATTCACCCGGACGACTTCCATGCTTTCCAGGTTCTTCTTCAACCCCTCGAGGGGCGGAAGAATCTCGTTCAAAACAGGGTTCAAGCATCCACCTTCCCCAGCCTCAACGGGCCGGCATTCCCTGCGTCAAGGCGTCCTTGGCCTGGGAAACCATCGTGGCCAGTCGCGCATCGACCGATCCAGCCTCGGTTTCCAAGACACACCCGCCGCGCTCGATGCGCGCATCCGGGACCAATTCA
Source organism: bacterium (assembly GCA_035549195.1). Classification (NCBI taxonomy): domain Bacteria; species bacterium. Next base: position 42,167 of record DASZRK010000080.1, on the reverse strand, counting down.
AGGTGTCCCGCACCCACCGAAAGGCTCAGCCTTTCACTTTGGCTCTTCACCTCTTCCACGTCGGCAGGGTTCAGATGCAGTTTCAAATGAACCCGATCCTGTGCCTTACGAAGGGCCTCCCCGACCATCTCGACGATCATCTGGTTGTCGCCTTCCGCCTTTCGCTTCAGACATTGGTAAAGGGCCTGTCCAACCAAGTCCACTAAAAGCGGCTGCATCTCCCCCAGTAACTGATGCCTCTGTTCTAAAGTCGCTTCCATCATCCCGGACCATTTTTGAATGGCTTCAAAATAGGCCTTTTGGCCTTCTTGACGGCCCATCTCAATGCCTTCCAACTTGCCTGCCTCCATTCCCTCATGACGGCCTTCGATCGCCGCATGGTCCTTCAAAGCCTGAACTTCTTTCTCCGCCTCTTCCTTGGCTTTTTGGATCAGGTCCTGGGCTTCCCAACGGGCCTGCTCCACTAGGTCATAGGCGCTCTTTCGAGCCGTTTGTTCGATACTCTTCGCCTTCTCCTCGGCCTCCAGCTTTAGTTTCTCCGCAACTTCCTCAGCGGATGGTTCGAGGGCCGCCTGCACCTCCGATGCTTCAGGATTTTCCGGAAGCATCAGAGGTTCGAATTCAGCCGGGTTCAAGGTCGGCATCGGGTCCAACAGTTTCGGAGCCCGTTCCGCCTCCAACCGCTTACGGATCTCATCCTGCCATGGCATATTGTCGACCAGGTAGCCCTGTTCGGCATACGCATAGTTCTGGTCCGGCAACAAACTGCGGCTCATGTACCTAGGGCCCGCCTTTCTTATCGACCACTCCCCGGAGATCTCCGGGGCCGGGGTTAGATCATGGCCTCTTCTTCGCCACCACGTGAAACGACGATCTCACCCATTTCCTCCAACTGCCTGACCACGTTGATGATCTTCTGTTGGGCTTCCTCGGCATGCTTCAAGCGCACCGGACCCATTACTTCCATGTCTTCGATGATCATGGCCTTGGCGCGGCTGGACATGTTCTTCAAAAGATGTTCCTTCACCTCTTCCTTGGCGCCCTTGAGGGCCAAGGCCAAATCCTTGGCGTCCACTTCCCTCAATATCTGCTGGATCGTACGATTGTCCAACGCCACCAGATCGTCGAAGACGAACATGAGGCGTTTGACCTCCTCGGCCAGTTCCGGATTGACCTCGTCCAGTTTCTCCATGATGGCCTTTTCCGTGGAGCGATCGGCTCGATTAAGGACCTCGGCCAATGCACGGACCCCACCTGCGGCCGTGAATTCCTGGGTGAAGACGGACGAAATCCGGCGCTCTAACACCCGCTCGATTTCCATGACTACGTCAGGCGCGGCCCGATCCAAGATCGCGATACGGGTCGCTACATCAACTTGGATGTCGGTAGGCAAGGCCCCTAGGATCGTTGCCGCATGATCCGCCGTCAGATGGGCCAGGATCAAAGCAATGGTCTGTGGATGCTCGGATTGGATGAAATTGAGCAACTGTTGTGGATCGGTCCGCTTGATGTAGTCGAAAGGCGTCATCTGCAGGGAGCCCTGCAGGCGGTTGATGATCTCCATCGCCTTATTGGCGCCCAAAGCCTTTTCTAGGATCTCGTGGGCATATTCGACCCCGCCCTGAGAGATGTATTCCTGGGCCGCAGCGATATTCAGCACCTCCTGCATCACCGAATCTTTTTCTTCCGGAGTGATCTTGCGCAGGTTGGCGATCTGAAGGGTGACCTGTTCGACGGTCTCTTCCTTCAGGTGCTGATAGATCTTGGCGGCGAGCTCCGGCCCCAAAGAGATCAGAAGGGCGGCGGCTTTTTGCTCACCGGTCAAGGCGGTTTTCTTTTTCGTTTCAGCCATGAAAGCTACTCCTCAGAGAGCCATTTCTTGATGATCTGAGCGACATTCTCGGGATTACGATTCGCCATATCGAAGACTTCTTTCCGGACCGCCTCCCTCTTCTTGGCATCGCGGGCCGCCTCGGCCCTAGCCAAGTCCTCCGCCGTCACATCCGTCGTGATGATGTCCTCGACCTGGGGCATCATCACGGGTTCTTCAGGCAGATCATCCAAGGTCTCGATGTATTGCTTCTCCCGTTTCGGCTTCAGCAAGGACCTCAAGAACAGGAGCATCCCCAAGGCCATCAGAACCAAAAGGCCGATCTTTCCGACGGTCAGGATGAAATTCTGGTGTTCTTCCATTTGCTTCTCCTTCTGGGCAGCCAAAGCATCCGTATTGATGAAGGGCATGTTCTCCACGGCCACTTGATCGCCCCGGTTGAGGTCCAGTCCGGCAGCGGCGACGACCGCCGACTGGATGGCTTCCTTCTGCTGGGGCTGAAGATTATCAACGAACACAGCGACCGAGATCCGCTTCGGTGCCCCTGGGGCGATCACATTGTGCTTGACCGTCCGGTTGATCTCATAATTGGTCGTATTCTCTTCCTTCGAATATTGGGAATTCGTGCCCGCCACAGCTTGGTACCCGGGAATATTGGAATCGGTCCCAGGAACCCCCCCAACAATACTGGCCGGGAAGCCACCGTCCCCTACATATTGCTCTTTTTTCGTCTGGCTGGAACGGGCGATCCCTTGCCCATCCACGACGGGTTCGAATATTTCCGAATCGCTTTCAGTCTTGTCAAAATTAAGCTCGGCGGTAACTTTCACCGAAAAATGCCCGTTCCCTTCGAGGACCTTGGCCAGCATGGAATTGATCTTGCCTTCCAGGTTCCTTTCAAAGCTTTGCTGGACCTCCATCTGGTGAAGGGTCAGCTTCGCCTGTTGGGTCAAGGCGGTCCCTTCAGGATTATCCGGATTGTTCTCTTCCTGCTCCTCTTGAATGAAGGCGGAGAGAATGTTCCCTTTGCTGTCGATCACGCTGACATTCTCGGGTTTCAAACCCTCCACACTGGCCGAGACCAAGTGCACGATACCCCGCACCTGTTCTTTGCGGAGCGGATTGTCAGGTTTCAACTCAAGGACCACGGAAGCCGTGGTCGGCTTCTCCTTCTCGGTAAAAAGCTCGGGTTCCGGCATCACGATGCTCACTCGAGCGGTTTGGATCTGCTGGAGGCTGCTGATGGTCCGCGCCATTTCGGTCTCGAGGGCGCGTTTATAATTGACCTTCTGGGTAAAGTCGGTGGACCCCCATTTGGGCTGGTCGAAGATCTCATAACCGACCCCGCTGCCTTTGGGAAGTCCCTGGCCCGCCAGATTCAGGCGAGTGTCATAGACCTTCTCGGAAGGAACGAGGACCACCACATAATTGTCCTTTGTGGCCAACTTATAAGGAATATTCTCTTTTTTAAGCTCCGCCGTCACTTCGGAGGCGTCTTTCTCCTCCAAATGGGAATAAAGGACCTCATAGCGGGACTGGGACGAGACCAGGATGAACACCAGCAATCCGATCAAAAGTACGGATGGAATGGCGATGATCAAGGTCTTCTGGGTCCGGTTAAAGCGGCCCCAAACCTCTTTGAATTGCTGGATCATTTGTTGAAAAAAGTTGTTCAATCTTTCCTCACCAAGCCCGGAATTAGGACGACCTCAACCAAAAACAAAACTTCTAGATCTGCATTTGAATGACCGACTGGTAGGACTCCAGGACCTTATTACGGATCTGGATCGCGTACTGCAGGGTCAAACTGGCCTTCTCCATCGAGATCATCACATCATGAAGGTTCTCTTCCCCGCCGGTGGCGAGGTTCTTGATCGATTCATTAGCGCCCACCTGGCTGGCATTCAGGTCCGTCAAAGCATTCTTCAAAAGATCCTTGAAGTTGGCCGCCGAAACTTCGGTGGAATTGGCGATAGATTGAGCCTCCAAAGGTTGGATAGGCTGGATCATTCCTTGCGTCATTGAGATGGGCATTTGGATCGGTTGGATCTGCATATCATCCTTCAATCGTTTTTTGCGCCAACTTTAAAAACTTACTTCCCCAGCGAAAGCGCCTGCAATGCCATGGACTTCGTGGCGTTGAAAGCCGTAATGTTCGCCTCGTAAGCCCGTGTCGCCGAGATCATATCGACCATTTCATTGACCACATTGACATTGGGATACGCCACATAGCCCTCCGCGTTAGCGTCCGGGTGGCCTGGGTCGTAGACCATTTTGGGAGTCGCCGGATCCCTTTCGATCGCCGTTACACGGACACCGACCGGCTGCCCATCCGGGGTCATCGTTGGCAAAAGCGGGGCGAAAGCCGGGGTCGCATCAAAGCGGGGAGCGAAAACCACCCTTTGCCGGACATAGGGGCCGCCTTCGACGGTCCTTGTCGTATTGGCATTGGCGATATTGTTGGAGATCACATCCATTCTCAAGCGTTCAGCCGTCAAGGCCGATGCGGAGATGGCGAACGGAGCAAAAACACCGGAAAGAGCGCCCATCGATTACTGTTTCCCTTCCGTGATGGAGTGCCGCAAATTCGCCATATAGCGGCTTGTCACATCCACGAGACTGTTGTAAAGAAGGTTGTTCTCGGCCAAAACACCGGATTCCATTTCCAAATCGACGTTGTTACCGTCATTGCGTCCGATGGTCTCGGTAATGGTCCTGGAATCGGGTTGAAAATGGTCCAGGGAGATCGGCTTGGCCATTGGAAAATGCATGGGGTTGGTCCGCCAAAGGTCCGAGGGCGGGTTGACCTCCAATGCATTCTTGAGCTTGTCTTGGAATGAAACGACCGTCCGCTTGAATTGCGGCGTATCGATGTTGGCCAGGTTGTTGGCGATGGCTTCATGCTGGATCGCAAGCGAATCCAGGCTCTTCTGGAGCACCATCAAGGGATCGATAGGGACGACAGGATTAACCACGCTGGCTCCTCAGGACAAAGTCCAATCCAACTTGGGGCGAAAGCGACGTATTTTACAAAAATGAGACTGATTTCGGCTTGAAGAACTAAGGACCAAATTTTCGACAGGGCGAAAAATTACCGTCATTATGGCAATTCCATCGTCACTGTCAAGAAATAAGCTCCCAAAACGCCTTTGTTTTCAAGCCTTTCCGAAGTCACGTTCCCCAAAAGCTCTTGACTCCGGATCCCACATTAGTGGCGGTGGCCGACCACCACCCCCTTGACCCTTCCGTTCTTTTCACGTGCCAATAGTTCTTTTATGCCACGCAAATTGATGCCTTGATCCGAGAGGCCGATGATCTTCCGACATAAGAGGAGGTCCTTTTCATTGTATATCCGGGTCCGATTCCGTCCAAAACGAGAGATCTTCAGAAGCCCGGAACGTTCCCAATTGCGCAGTGTTTGCTCGTGAACGCCAAGCTTTGAGGCGATTTCTTTGATAGTCAGGATCATTCCGCCCTCATGGCAGGGGGTTGACAACGCTCTTTGGAGCCAAGTGACAACCGCATTGTAAAGGGAGGGAAAAAGAAGGAAAGATAAAGGGCGTTTTCGGCCCCCAATAGGTGACTTTTTTGTTCCGGAACCCTTTTTTTAGTAGGTTTACTTTAAACCATACAACATATAGCACCCAACCAGCGATTTTCGGACAAGATCAATCTTGGCCAGGCCGGTAAAGTTCGACACGGTTCCGTCCATTTTTTTTTGCCGTATAGAGACCTTTATCCGCAAGTTGGATCAACTCTTTTTGCTCCCGGGAATCGAACGGGAAGGTGGATACTCCCAAGGATACTGTCACCCGGTAAAGCGGTTTACCGTTATTTTCGAAAAGATGGCCTTCCACATTCTTTCGGATACGATCCGCCCATTCCCTCCCGGCGTTCCCGTCACATTCCGGCAGGATGATGGCGAATTCTTCGCCGCCGTAACGGGCGACCGTATCGATCTTACGGCGCACGGTCCCTTGAATGACCTCCGCCACCGTTCGAAGAACGCGGTCCCCTTCCTGGTGTCCATAAGAGTCGTTGAATTTCTTGAAGTGATCCACATCCAAAAGAGCTAAGCAGAGGTCCTTGTTATAGCGCTCGGCCTTTGCCATTTCTTCGCCCAACTTTTCTTGAAAATACCTGTGATTGAAGCACCCGGTCAATCCATCCCGAATGGCCATTTCCTCGATCTGTTCCACCATGATCGCGTTTCCCAATGCCATGGCGGTTTGGTTCGCCAACGTGACCAACACATCCTGATCGTAGGACTGATAAGCGTTGGCCCGAGAGCTGTTCAACCGAATAACGCCCAATACATCCTCTCCGGACATGAGCGGCGCCATCAGGAAGGATTGGGTCGATCCCAGCATCCCCTCTTTCTTCGTGAAGGAGTTCAGGCTTTTTTCACGGACTCCCCGGGTATATCGGATCGGATTTTTGTTCTCCAACATCCAAGCCGCGAGTTCATCCTCCAATTTCGAGCTCTTTTCCGCCGCCTGGTGTCCCCACCAGGCGCGTACCGTGAAAGAGCGGTTGTCCCCTTCCAGGAGCGCGATATAGCAAGAATCGCAAATGGCGATCTCCCTGGCCGTCTTCACGGCAGCCTCCAGGACCCGTTCGACCTTCAAATGCGCGGAGAAAGAGCGGGAAACCTCATAAAGCGCGTGGAGGTTCCGTGTCTTGGTCCTTGAAAAATGAAGGATCCGGACGTTCTCGATCTCGTCGGCAACGAGCATGATCAAAGGTTCCAACAATCCCAATATCTTTTCGTTGAAAAAATCTTTTTCTGGGTGGTCCAGGACCAGTACCCCGGCTAGCTCGGTCTCATCGTTCCCGGTCCCTTCCGATGTTCCACTCTTGAAAAAAACGGGTTGCGCCAAAAAGGACCCCACATTCATGGCCCTCACATAATAAGGAAGCGCCCGGGCGCTATCGCTCGACATATCGTTCAGAAGGACCCGTCGACGTTCCTTGGCGGCCAAGCCCACCAGGGTCTCCCCAAGGACCAAGGTCACATCGGGCGCTATCGAATCGCCGGCGCTCGACCACGCCCGCAACCTCAGGACCTCCTTTTCGGCCATTTGAGTCGTGAGGAAGAAAGCGGCGGTTTGAAGGGAAAGGGCGCCTTGGAAAAGGCTCAACTGGCGCCTCAAAGTATCTTCCAGCTCCATCACGGTCCCCACGCGGGCCGAGATCCTCGATTCTTCCTGCAAGAGTTTGTCTTTGGGGATATTGAAAGAGGACGGCTCGGCCTTCGAGACCAAGTGGACGGCGTCGTTCTTCAGGCTTTTCAGTTGGTGGTCCAGATGCTCCTTTTCCTTCCGGGTCTTGACGATCCCCGCCAGGAAAAAGGCCGACGCCAAATAAGCGGCCCAGCGCAGATAAAGGGGAAACCCAAGCGTGCTGTCCTCACGCCGAAGATAAACGGCTTCCAACAGGCAAAAGGAGGCCGCCACCCAGAAACCGAACCGGGCTTCCCCTTCCCAGGCTGCGGTCCCCATCAGGATGAAAACGGCGAATAGCAACGGGGATTGTTCCCCACCCGTGCTTTGGGCCAACAGCTGGAGGCCAAGAACCGTCCCCAGAAGGAAGAACAGTCGGTTCGATTTGGCAAAAACCTGGAAACGGATCAGGGTGAAAAGCCAGGCGAAAGCCAGGCCCCACGAAAGGATGAGCCATTGGTTGGGAACTTCAGGGAGGGGACGGATACAGACCCCGCTGGCAGCCAGGAAGAACCCGGCTGCCAAAAGGGTATAAGCCAATAGTTTTTTGGGACTAAAAGGATTCTTGGACGAAACGGGACTGGTCAAGTCCGCGGATGATTACAATCGACCTTGGCGGCGCATCAGGGCCCGCATCTTCTTGCGATGCTTCTTACGCTTGTGCGTCTTGATCTTTTGACGGTGACGTTTTCTTCCGTTGGGCATCCGAGGATCCTCCGAATGAATGGGTCTTCAAAATCGGGCTTAGTTTAACAGGAAAAACCCCTTCCGAAAACACCTTAGGATACCTTCATGCACTTGGCCGTCCCTTCGGCCACGAGGGTCCCATCTTCCAATTTCGCGTCGGAGGCGGTCCACAAAAGATTCCGTTTCCTTTCCACCAGCCAGGCCGAGAAAAGAACCCTCTGTCCGGTCGGGCAAGGGGCCTTGAGCCGGACGGTGAACTCGGCGGTCACCGCCTTTTCCCCCTTCAACCAATGGAAGTTCACCATCATTTCATCCAAAAGCGTCCCCAAAACGCCCCCATGGACGACGTTCGCGAAACCCTGGTATTCCTTTGGAATGACGGTTTCCGACAAAAGACGGTCCCCTTCGTAGCGGAACTTCATCTTGAACCCGTGGGGGTTCTCCGTACCGCAACAAAGGCAGTAATGGTCGTCCATAAAAGGACCCGGGACTACCCCGCTCACCGTCCCCCCTTCAAAGCTTTACGAAGGGATTTTTCATAGGGGGCGCGACAGATCCCATTCTCAAGGATGATCGCGGTGATGAGCTTCCCGGGCGTCACGTCAAAAGCCGGGTTATAGACCGGATAGCTCTCTTTGGCGATCGGATATCCTTGTGGATGGGTCACTTCCTTAGGATTCCGCTGTTCGATGACGATCTGTTCACCGGTCTTCTTGGTCAGGTCGAGCGTCGTCGTTGGGGCCGAAACATAGAAGGGGATCCCATGGGCCTTTGCCAGGACCGCCAAGGCATAGGTCCCTATCTTATTGGCCGTATCCCCATTGGACACGATCCGGTCCGCTCCCACGATGATGGCATCGACCTTTCCATCCTTCATCAGGGATGCCGCCATGTTGTCCGTAATGAGATGGAAATCGATCCCTGCGTGGTCCACTTCGAATGCCGTTAACCGGGCCCCTTGGAGATAGGGTCTCGTTTCGTCCACCCAAACATGCAGTTTTTTGTTCCGTCGGGCCGCTGCCATGATCCCAGCCAGTGCCGTTCCTTCCCCACCGGTGGCCAAAGCCCCTGTATTGCAATGGGTCAATATATTGCGGGCACCCTTCAACAACCGGGCCCCGTACTTGCCCAATTGATCGCAAAGTGCCTCATCTTCCCGGTGGATGGCAACGGCTTCTTTTTCGATCTCCTTTACCTGGTCAAGGACCGAACGGTTTCGAATTTCTTCAAGTTTATGGGTCATGCGGTCCAAGGCCCAGAAAAGGTTCACGGCGGTCGGCCGCGTCTTGCGCAGACGGCCGATGGCATGAGCCATTTCGATCTGGAAGGCCCTCGGATCCTTGGTCCTGGATCGATGGGCTCCAACGGCCACCCCATAGGCAGCGGTGATGCCGATGGCCGGCGCTCCCCGGACCGTCATTTCTTCGATGGCCGAGGCCGTTTTCTCGACCGTATCACACTTGACCCAAACCTCCCGGAAGGGCAAAAGTCGTTGTTCCAGCAGATGGAGGACCCCGTTCTCCCAACGGATGGGCTTAAGGGACGTTTTCATTTCTTTTCCAAGGCGGAGGCCACTTCCCGCATCAGGAGGGTGAGTTTTGGTTCAGCTTCCTGGGCGTGCTTGATGATCTTTTGGATATCCGCCGGCTCCAAGGTATCGGCAACGCACTTATCGGTCACTACCGAGATCCCCAGGACCTTCAAGCCCGCATGGACCGCCACGATGACCTCCGGCACGGTGGACATGCCGACCACGTCCGCAAAGCTCGAAAGCCAGCGGTACTCGGCCCTCGTCTCGAGATTGGGACCGGTCACCGCCACATAGACCCCCTTCCGCAACGGGATCCGGTTGTTCCAGGCGATCTTTTCGGCCAAAGCCATCAAGTCCTTGGAATAGGGCTCGACCATGTCCGGCCAACGAGGACCCAAACGGTCGTCATTCTTCCCGATCAGCGGGTTATCCCCCATCAAATTCACATGGTCCTCGATGATCATCAGATCCCCTGGATCATAGGTACGGTTCATTCCTCCACAGGCATTCGAAACGAGAAGATATTCCACCCCCAGGGCCTTCATGACCCTCACGGGGAAGGTCACCTGCTGAAGGGTATAGCCCTCATAACGGTGAAAACGGCCTTTCATGGCCACAACTTCCGTATTACCCAGCTTTCCGAAGACCAGTTCGCCCGCGTGCGTTTCCACCGTGGAAAGTGGAAAATGGGGGATCTTGGCATAGGAAAGAACCTTCGGGTCCTTGATCTCCTTGGCCAAAGCTCCCAACCCGGTCCCCAAGATGATCCCGACCTTAGGCTTGGCCTTGATGGACACCCGGATCTCTTGGACCGCTTCTTGGATCTGCTCGAACAATTCAGCCATGGATACCCTCTTTGTTTTATTGGATCAGGACCCCACGAACGTCAGAAGCTTTGGCTTTGAGGACTTGGACCACTTTATGCCGCGAAGACCGCCCCGACACCAGTTCTAACGACCTCCGGGGGACCTTCAACTGGACCGCCAGGAAAGCGATCAAGGCTTCGTTCGCCAACCCATCGACCGGCGGGGCCTTCAAACGCACCTTCAACTCGCCGTTCTCCTCGCCGATCACTTGATCCCTAGGGCATTTGGGGACGACCTTGATGGAAAGGGTGCAACCCTTGCCATTTTCCCGTAGGAATCCCACGCTTTCTAATGCCTCAGCCATTCCAAACAAAACCCGCCCAGATCAGCCAGGGCAAAAAACCTTTCGCCACAGCCCAAAGTCCCAACGCTACTAAAAGCCCCCGAAGATCCAAGGTCCCTAATGACAACGGGACATAATGGTCACCCAGCCAAAGCAACGGGTAGGACGCTTTGAAAAGGGCCCGGCGGACCGGGTTCAAACCCGGCCCCGGTAGATGGTGGACCAGCCATTCCAGGACCAATAGAACGATCAGACCATAAAGCCCCAATTCAAGGGCATAAGCGACCGATCGGATCAGGGCTCCCAGGATCATCCGTTCATCCGGCGCAATTCGGCGCCCCTCTCGTTGGCGGCTTCGATGGCTTCGTGGACCGCTTCCCGAAAACCTCTTTCGGCGAATTTGTTCAAAGCCGCTTGCGTGGTTCCCCCGGGAGAGGTGACTTGGACCCGCAATTCCCCGGGAGTCTTCCCGCTTTCCAGGACCATCCGGGCCGCCCCCAAAACGGTCTGGGCGACAAGCAGATGGGCGATTTCCGGCGATAGGCCGCCCTTCACGGCCCCCTCTTCCATGGCTTCCACCATATGAAAGATGTAGGCCGGGCCGCTTCCCGACACCGCCGTCACTAGGTCCATTTGGTCTTCCCGAACCTCGACCGCACGGCCCACGGCCCCGAACAGTCTGAGCGTTTCCTTCACATGCTTCGACTTGGCCCGCTTTCCGGCGGCGACCGCCGCCATCCCTGCGCCCAAAAGAGCCGGGGTATTGGGCATGACCCGCACGACGGGACAACCCTGGGGGAGCGCCTTCTCGATCTGGTCGGTGGAAACCCCGGCCGCGATGGACACGACCAGGGCCGACCGGGGAATATTCTGGCCGGCTCGGACCAGCAGTTCCTTCATTTGCTGGGGTTTGACCGCCACGAGGACCAGGGACGCCCCATTGAGCGCCTTTTGGGCATCCGCCTCGGCCTTGATCTTGAGTTGGGCCGACGTTTTTTTGAGCTTGGTCACGTCCACATCGACCGCCACGATGGAGGCGGCCTTCATCATTTTGGAGGAGATCCACCCCCTCACCAGGGCGCTCCCCATCGCACCCAATCCCAGGACTACGGTCTTTTGTCGTTTCGGCATAACCCCGCCTTTCCTGGCGTTATTCTATCCAGGAACAACGAACTTCCATATTTTATGTTTGGAACAAATGGGGCGCTCAGGACCGTCGGCCGAATAGGGACGAGCCGATCCGCACCAAGGTCGCCCCTTCCTCGATCGCCGCTTCAAAATCCCCGCTCATGCCCATCGAGAGGACCGAAAATTCATCCCCCCCGATCCCCATTGTTTTCAGGGCATCGAAAAGCCCCTTCAACCGCTTGAAGGATTCCCTTTGGCGCATCCTGTCATCGGTCAGGGGCCCGACCGTCATAAGCCCCCGCAACCGCAATCCCGGGAGACTTGATATCCTTCCGGCCTCCTCCAAGGCCCGATCCGGGGCCGTTCCCGATTTGCTGTCCTCACCTGAAGTATTCACTTCCAAAAGGACATCCTGATGCCCACCCGACAGTCGGGCGGAAAGTGCCTGGGCCAATTTAAGGGAATCCACCGATTGGACCAGGGCGAATTTCCCGATGACCTTATTGATCTTATTGGTCTGGAGCTGGCCGATGAGGTGCCACTGGATATCTCCGGGAAGTCCGTCGATCTTCGGTATGGCTTCCTGGACGCGGTTCTCTCCGAAAAGACGGAGTCCCAGGTCATAAGCCTGCCGGATGGTCTCGGGAGGGAAGGTTTTGGTGACGGCCAAAAGGACGACGGCATCCGGAGCCCGCCCGGAACGCACCGCCGCCTGGGCGATACGCTCCCGGATCTCAAGAAGCCTGGTCTGAAGTTCCAATGGAACCCCTGTCCGACCTAAGCAAGAGCGAAGGATGCGGTCGAAGTCTTATTTCCCGGCGGGTTGGGCCTGGGGGGATTGCGGCTTGTGGCGCGACGCCAGGTCCCACTCCACCAGGATCGGGCTGGCGACGAAGATGGAGGAATAGGTCCCCACCACGATACCCAGGAGCAAGGTCAATCCGAAATCCTTGAGGACGTCCCCGCCGATGAAGGTCAAGGGCAGGAGGGTCAGAAAAACCGTGGCGCTGGTGTTGATGGTCCGGCTCAAGGTCTCGTTCACGCTCAAATTGACCAGTTGGATGAAATTGCGGTCCTTGACCAGGAACTTCATGTTCTCCCGGATCCGATCGAAGGTCACGACCGTATCGTTCAAGGAATAACCGGCCAGGGTCAGCAAGGCCGTCACCTGGAGCAAGTTGAATTCCCGGTGGGTCAGCACGATGATCCCCAGGATGACCAGGATGTCGTGGATGGTCGTGATGACCGCGGCCACCCCGAACTCGAATTTCTTGAAGCGCCAGATGATGTAAAGCAGGATCCCGACCATCGACAGGAAGAAGGCCTTGAAGGCGTCCCCCCGCAGTTTTTGGGAGACCGCCGGCCCGACCTCGTCGCTCCCATCCAGGTTGAACTTGGCGTCGGGAAAGGTCTTGGTGAAGAGGGCCAGTACATCGTCCCCCATGCTTCCCACGGCCTTGGAAGGGTCATATTTGATCTTGATGATGAATTGGAACCCTTTCTTGGTCTCGTCGGATGCCTCTTGGATCTGGGATTCGGGGAACCCTCCCGTCTTCAGGGCCTGGCGAATAGCGTCCACCGACACATCGTTCCCGGCGGATAGGCGTAATTGGACGCCCGTACCAAAATCGGTCCCCAGGACCGCCTTTCCCTGCCAAAGGAGAACGCAGGCATAGACACCCGCCAAACAGCCCAGGGTGGAAAGGAGGAGGAAAAAGCGCCTGGGCGCCATGAAGTCGATCTTCGGCTCTTGGAACCATTGGAACATGGGGCAGCCCTTTCTATATGGAGAGACTTTGACGTTCTTTGCGGACGTCAAAGATCATTTTGGTGATGACAACGGCGGTGAAGAGGCTCAAGGCGACGCCCAAGCTCAAGTTGACCGCAAACCCCTTGATGGGGCCCGTACCGAACTGGAAAAGGAAGATCGCCGAGATCAGGGTGGTCACATGGGTGTCGATGATGGCTTCCAAGGCCCGCTTGTAGCCCGCGTCGATGGCCGCTTGGATCGTCTTGCCCGCCCTCATCTCTTCCCGGATACGCTCGAAGATCAGGACGTTCGAGTCGACCGAAAGCCCCAGGGTGAGGATGATGCCCGCGATGCCGGGCAAGGTGATGGTCACCTTCATAAGCGCCAAGATGCCCAAAAGGTAGATCAAGTTCATCAAAAGACCCGCGTTGGCGATCCAACCCGACCAACGGTAATAGATGCCCATGAAAAGAAGTACCAAGACCAGACCATAAAGGGCGGCCGTGGTGCCCTTCCGCACCGAATCGGCCCCCAAGGTGGGGCCGACCACGAACTGGCTGGTAACCTTCAAGGGCGCCGGCAGGGCACCCGCACGGAGGACCAGGGCCAGGTCGGCGGCCTCCTGGTCGGTGAAACTTCCGGTAATGATCCCCGAGCCCCCGGGAATACGGCTTTGGATGACGGGAGCCGAGTAGACCCGGTCGTCAAGGACAATGGCCAATCGGCGTTGGATGTTATCGCCCGTGATGATCCCGAACTGCTTGCCACCTTCGGCATTCATCTTGAACCCGATGTAAGGGCGACCCATGGTGTCGGTCTCGACGGAAGCATCGGTCAGACACTCGCCGGTCAAAAGGACCTTCTCCAAAAGGTAGCCTTGTTCATCCTTGCCCGGAAGGTAAGTGATCCCTTCCGGAAGCTTGGAGGTTTCCACTTTCCCGTCCTTCATGTATTGGGAGAGAGGGATATCGGAAACGATGCGGAACTGGAGCTGGGCAGTGGAAAGGATGACATCCCGGGCCCGCTTGGGATCGCTCAATCCCGGCAATTGGATGACGATGCCGGAAAGGCCCTCCCGGGCCAGGACCGGTTCGGTGACCCCGAGCCCGTCGATGCGGTTACGGAGGATCTCCAGGGCCCGGTCGGCGGCATCGGACACTTCCTTATCGGTCTTGCCGGGCATCTTGTCCCGGTCCACTTCCAGGTTCATCTGGAGGCCGCCCTGGATGTCCAACCCCAGCTTCAGGGACGTGATCTTTTTTTCCTTATGGGTCTTCAACCAGGTCGTTTGTTCGTCATTGGAGATATTGAGGAAAAGGACATAAAGGCTCCCGAACCCCATCAAGATCACCAAAAGGACCATGAAAGTTCGAAAATTCACGGAACACCTTTCTTAAAAGGAAGAAATGGTAAGAAGGGCCCCCAAGGGCCAAAGCCGGTCAAAAGAGGTGGCAGTATAGGGAAAACCCTAAAAAACTGTCAAGAAACCAGGCGCACCCAAGTCGTGGGCACGATGGAACGGAAAACCCTATGGGATGATCAATTTTTAGCGGTGGACGTTTTCGAGAGGGCTGCCAAAGCGGTTTCCAACTGGGGTTTGAGCTCATTGTAGGGAAGGTACCCGACCCATTCCTTCACCGATGTACCTTTGTTCAAAAGGACCGACCGCGGTATCGCGTTGATCTTGAAGAAAGAGGCCAGTCCCGGATTCTTGTCCACGTCCACCCGGACCACTTTGATCTTGCCCTTATACTCGTCGGAGATCTGGTCCACCACCGGGCCATACATACGGCAAGGCCCGCACCATGTCGCCCAAAAATCGACGAAAACGGGGACGTCAGAACCCATCACTTCTTTTTGAAAGGAATCATCGGTGATCTCGGCCACCGAGGAAGGGCCGCCGTGCTTCGCGCAGGCTGTCAGGGCGGTCCCGGACAGCAGGGCCATGACCAACATCAGTTTGAGGATAGAGGTTTTCATGTGAACTCCCTTTCGATCCATCCGGAGCCCACTGGCCCCCCATCCTTCGGACGTCTCAGGCCCCGATGACTTCCTGTATCTCGGTGACCAATTTGGTCTTGGGATGGGCTCCGATCAATTGTTTCACCATCTGCCCATCCTTGAAGAAGAGCAGGGTCGGGATACTGCGGATATGGAAATCCATCGATACCTGCTGATTCTCGTCCACATTCACCTTGGCCACCTTGATCTTCCCGTCGTATTCCTTGGCCAATTCGTCGAGGACCGGGGCCACCATCCGGCAAGGACCGCACCATTCGGCCCAGAAATCGACCAAAACGGGGACCTTGGATTCCAGGACATCCTTTTTGAAATTCGCGTCAGTGGTATGAAGGGCGGTACCCATGTGATCCTCCGTGATGGAAATAGGCTTTGTTCGAGAAGAAGGTTACATCCTCGGTCTCGGGGGTAAGTTTAGGTACCCCCCTAGGGAGTGTCAAGGACCGGGGGTCGGAGGTTTTCGTCCGGGGTTCCCGCTTTTTTGTCCGACCGGATATCCCACAATTCGTTCCGGACCGACATGATCCGGGCCAGCAGCCCCCTTCGACCAAGACCACTTCATAGCAAGGGCAAGGACGGGTGGCGGGCCATTCGATACCCTGCTTCGATCAACTCGACCGTTCGCAAGCCTTCCTCGCCCGAGACCCAGGGGGTCTTGCCGCTCCGAATGCAGTCCAGGAAGTGTTCATAGATCGAGGGGGCGAAGGAATCCTTGTCCAGGTCCGGGAACCGCTTCCCTTCCTCTCCTCGGTCCTGAAGGGTAATGGGTTCCCCCTTGGCCAGGTTCAAGGAAAGGGTCCCTTGGGTCCCGAAAAAATAGTAGCGGTTCTGATAGGTCGTATCGGCCCAACCCACGTTCACGGTCCCGATGGCGCCGCTCTTGGCCCGAAGAAGGGCCGCGCAATGGACCTCCGAGTCGCCGGACCTGGCACCCTTGGGGTTGGCCAATAAGGCCCCGGTCAAGGTCAAATGGGAGTCCAATAGGTATTCGAGAGCCCCGAAAACATGGGGTCCCAGGTCCATCAAGGCGCCTCCCCCGGACTTCTCCCGGTCGAAGAACCAATTGGCTTTCGGGCTCCAAGCCTCGGGCCCGCGATGGGTCAGGGACCCCTTGAAGGTCAGGATATCGCCCACGACCTTCCGGGCGAGCAATTTTCGGGCGCTCCGCACGGCGGGATCGAACCGCATATTGTGGTGCACCATCAGGACCTTTTTGGCCTTTCCGGCGGCCCGGATGACCTCCAAGGCCTCGGAACGGGTCATGGTCATGGGCTTTTCGACCATCACATGCTTGCCCGCCCGCAAGGCCCGGATGGCGATGGCGGCATGGGTGAAATTCGGGGTACAGATGGAGACCGCGTCCACCTGGTCGGATTCGACCAAGTGGGTCCAGTCCTTGTAGATGATCGGGATGCCATATTGGGTCGCGACCTGTTTGGCGTGTTCTTCACGCTGGGAATGGATGGCCGTGACCTGGCAACCGGCGGCCTGGGTGTATCCCGGAAGGTGGGCTTTGAGGGCGATCTGTCCAAGGCCGATGATGCCGATGCGGACCGGGACCCTGGGGGATCTTTTTTTCACTTTCATGAGGCCATTATAAGGGAAGCGTCCATCGGACGGCTAATGAAGCAACAACACCTTGAAGGTCTTCTTGGCGGCTCCGGTGCCTGAACCGGCCTCCACGCGGAGGTAATAAAGTCCCTTGGCCACGGGAACTCCCGACCTGTCCTTCAGATCCCAGTAGACGTCGCCCTTGCCATAGATCATGGCATTCCCATCCCGCACCTTCCGGAAAGCGGTGGTAAAGACGGACCAATGGACGTTCAGGAGACCCGGCCCCTGCACCTCGATATCCATCGCGGATCCATCCTGGTCCGGATTCGGAAAAGGCGAACCGATGTCGATCCCGGAAAAAACCACGGTCGGGCTGGAGGTTTCCGTCGGGGAGGGGATCGGGGTGTCGGTCCAAGTCGGGGTCCGGGAAGCCGTCGGGGTCCCGGTCGGGGTGGGCGTACCGGATGGGGTCGCGCTAGGCGACCAGGTCTTCGTCAAGGTCGCCGTGGGGGTCGGGCTCGGGGTCAACGTGAAGGAAGCGGTCCAGGAGGCCGTGGCCGTCCGGGTCGGGGTGGAACTGGCGGTGGGGCTCCAGGTCCGGGTCGGGCTATTCGTGGGGCTGGCCGTGGGCGTCGGGGTGATGACATTAGTATTGGTCGGCGTCGGCGAGACCGTCGCGGTCGATGTGGCAGTGCGGGTCGCTGTCGTTGTGGCGGAATCCGTCGGGCTCATGGTCAAGGTCGCGGTCGCCGTTGAACTGGGGGTCAAGGAGGGCGTCGGTGTCCTGGAGGAGGTGGGGGTAGGCGTATAGGAAAGGGTCGGGGTCGACGAAGCGGTCGAACTGGCCGTGACCGTCGGGCTGGCCGTCGGCGTGGGGGTGATGGCGTTGGTGTTGGTCGGGGTCGCGGTCACCGTGGCAGTGCGGGTCGGCGTAAGGCTGGGCGAAGCGGTCGGGCTTGGGCTGGGCGTGGAACTTGGGGTCGAACTGGGGCTTAGGGTCGAGGTGGGCGTCGAAGTCCGGGAAGCCGTGGGACTCGAGGATGGGGTGCTGGAGAACGTCGCCGTAGGGCTGTTCGTCAAGGTGGTGGTCGCCGTCCGGGACGCAGTGGCCGTCGGGGTCGAAGTCAGGCTTGCGGTCGGGCTATTCGTGGGACTGGGGCTATAGGTCCGGGTAAAGGTGGGCGTGGATCCGGTGGGCGTGGGTGTGGGGCTGCAGAGGACCGAATTGTCCAGGATGTCGATCCCCGCGATCTCGGCATTATCCACCGAGGCCGTTTCCACGATATCGATGAGCCCCGTGCCGACCGTCACCACGAAGGTCCGGTCATAGGCCGCGAACTTGCCCACCTGGGTGTAGATGTCCAGGTTGGAAAGCACGGTGTTCCCGTTGATGGCCACACTGAAAACCCGCGAATTGGCCGCGTTCCAATATTGCTCGACAAAATGCAGGACCACCTGGTAGCTGCCATTGGGGACGGTGAACTTGTACTCCACCGGATTCCCGTAACGCTCGGTCTGATAAAGGCCGGGATAGGAAGTCCCCGAAATGGCGGATGTGATCGAGGCGGCCGCCGTTCCGCTGACAGAGCCCCACCCCCCGGCGCTATAGGCTTGGTCGGCCACCCAGGTGATGCCGCCCGAAACATATTGTCCACCCGAGGCGTTGACCCGACGCACCGGCGAGGCACAAGCGCTGGCCGGCTGGGGCGTTGCGGTCGCCGTATAGGTCGGGGTCGGTGTACAGGTCAGGGCCCCACAGGGGTTGGGGGCGATGTCATAGGCGTGCTTCACCGCCCAAAGGCAGTTGGCCCTCATGTAATAAGGGGCCCGCATGTTGGAAAGCCCCGTTTGCCAGGCTTCCGGGGTCCGGAACCACCATTGGCCCAGGTTCCAGATACTATTGTAGAGGCTGTAACCCATGTCGGTGGCCTGGGTGAGCATGCCCTGCTGGACCATCCCCGCCGCCGCGCCCCAACCCACGCCGACCCAGGCTTCTTGGCTCTGGGGATAACTGGTGTCGATGGCCCCGGCCGAGGTCATGACGTTCACTACTCCATGGGCCCCCGAATCGAATTTTTGCCAGTTGTTGTCGTGGACCTTCTGCCAGGCGCTCACCGCGTGGGCATCGGTCACGATGCCCGGCAAACCCAAGGCCCTGGCGTACCATTGACCGGCCAATTGGTCGCTCATGATGCGGCTGGGGGCCGAACTCCCCGTATCGATATGGTAGTAACCGCCGGCGGAGTCCCAAAGCAGGGATTCGAAATTGGTCTTCCCCGTCGTAAGCCAGCCATTGTAGGTCGTGGCCAACGCGCCGTTCCCTTTCGCGGTGGCCATGTCCGCCGCCGCCTCGCAGGCCGCCAGGAACAGGCTTCCGCAATAGGCCGTGTCCCCCGTCAGTCCGAGGTCGTCATAGGTCTGGTCGATCCCCGAGGAGATGGGCAGCCCCGTGGCGTCACATTGGCTGTGGACCTTGGTCATGGCCGCTTGGACGGCCGGCCAGCAATAATTAAGGAAAGTGCTGTCGGTCTTCCCACCCAGTTCCCAGGCCCTATAGACCATGAGGACCAGTTTTGAATTCAGGTCCTTCCAAGTCGTGGAATCCCGGTAGGTATAGTCGTTCCAAGCGGTGAAGACGTCGTTCAGGCTTCCGATGTCGTGGGCACAGGTGCCGATGGCCGTCGGCATGGGGACCCCCATGGAGCCCGCCACCACGCTATCGCAGAACTGTTTCACTTCCTGTTTGTCGATATCGGGCCAAAGCAGGGCCAGTGGCCAGGAACCATAGAATCGGACGTCCGAGGTTCCATAGAAGGGATAAATGTAACTTTCAAGGCTCGAGAAAAGGTCAGGGCCCGGATCATAGGACGTCGAACCATATTGACCGGCTTCCCAGATCGTTCCCCCGGTGAAGTAGTAATAGAGCTCGTTGAAGAGCATTTGCTTCATCCAATCGGGATAATTCCCGGCCAAGATGCCGTTCTGCCAACCGTCGATCGAGGTTTCCCAGGTCGGGTAATTGTTCAGGGCATCAAAAGCGATGGTTCCCGAGCTTTTGCCTGTTTTTCCGTAGGTGCGGGTGTATTCCCGATACCAAAGAGCACCGGTCCCCGGCTTGGCCAGGGGAATGTCCCAGGCCAGGACAATGGGGATCTTGACCGATTGCCCTGGTGCCAGACTGACCTTGAAGGCGATGCCCCCGATGGTATTGGCTCCGGTGGTATTGGCCAAAAGGCCTGCCGTTCCGAAAGCCGTTTGAAGGGTCCCCACGGCCGCCGCCGACTGATAGGTCACCGAGACCCCGGCCCCGGTCTGGGTCGCCAGGGTGAACTGGCCCTGGTTCTGGTTGGTGGCGCTTCCCGCCGCGCGATCCAGGACAAGCCCCACGTTGTTCCCGGAGGTCGTGACCGAGGCGCTGGTTCCCCCGAAATTATTGTCGAAGGTCAACATCACGGCGAAATCACAGGTAACGCCCTGGCTGTTGGTCACATCCCATTCATAGATCCCCTCCGGATAGGAGGAACGGACGTAATCGTTCGGAATGATGGGCGAGAACTGGGTGACCTTGGTCTCCAAGGGGAAGGTGCTCCCGGAATAATCCACCCAAGCCTTGGGAAAAAGGGAGTAATAGGTGGCTTGGTTGGATCCCAAGGTCGCCGCATTGAGCATCTTCATGACGGCGGCCTGACCCGAGAGCTTTTGATACATATAAAAATGGCAATTCGCGTCGGTGGTGAGGGTGCTACTGGCGATGTTCAGACGACCCTGGTAGAAGTTTCCCGCGTAGGTCCAAGAAAGGGTCCCGGCGCCAAAACCCCCAATGGGGGCCCCGTCGACATAACCGCCCGCATTGATATCCCGGCTCCAGGCTTGGGAGGGAATGGCCGTCGCGGCCCTGGTTCCGCCGGTCAAAAAGAGGAACAAAAAGAAAAAAGGATAAAAATGTTTTAAGCGGTTCAACCTGGAAATATTTTCAGGGCGATCAAAGGTCAATTCGTTTTCCGAGAAGTTTTGTTCGAAAGATCCCACAAATTTATCATAAAAATGAACGGACCTCCGTTCGAAGACGCCCAAACGGCAAAAACGAGTTTCACGTGTCATCGGAGTCTTTGAATGGGCCACCGGAACAAAAAAGATCGCGACATCAAGACCCGAACCCGGAGGTCTCCAGTTGGAAGGTGTTGTGATGGATGCCAAATTTTCGGCCCATGAGTTCATTCGCCTTTTGTAGGATCGGTTCGCCTTCGCACATGGGGCGGTCCTTTACCACCAAATGGGCGGTGAGGTGGACCTCCCCCGTCCCCACTTCCCAAAGATGGACATGATGGACCTCCAGGATCTCCGGTACTCCCTGGGTGAGGGCTTCCCCCACCTCGTCGGCGGTGAGGCCCGCGGGCGCCGACTCCAGGAGGATCCGAAGGGCTTTGCGGAAGACCCGGATACCGCTCGTGGCGATCGAAAGGGCGATCCCCAAGCTCAAGATCGGGTCCACCCAGGTCCAACCCGTCCAGGCAATGACCCCCACCCCCGCCAGGACCCCCACCGAGGACAGGAGGTCGCCCATCACATGGACCCAGGCGCTCTTCAAATTAAGATCATGCTCATGGGCCCCGTGGAGGAACCAGGCGGAGAACAGGTTCGCCACAAGTCCGGCCAGGGCGATGAGCCCCATCGCATGCCACTCGGGCAGGACGGGGTTGAAAATCCGATGAATGGCGCCCCAAGCCAGGGCGGACACCATCACAAAGAAGGTCATCGAATTGCCGAGCGCCGCCAGCACCTCCAGACGGGTCCAACCGAAGGTATGCTTCCCGCTGGCGGGCTTTTCGGCCATGACCATCGCGGCCAGGGTGATAAGAAGGGCCGCCAGGTCGGTCAACATATGGCCGGCATCGGAAAGCAAGGCCATGGAACCGGAAAGGAGCCCGCCGACCGCTTCGAGCACCAAGACCACCCCGGTGATGGCGATCGCCCCATACATCCGGGTCCGCCGGGAACGGCCTTGGGAGGACGCAGCGGGACCAACAGGATGGGAATGCGGGTGGTCGTGTCGGTGATCGGCCATGGCTTTATTAAAGCAAATTCTCCCCCGGCTTCCTACGCCTATTTCAACAGGGCCAGGTCATCCATCCAGAGGTCCATGTCCTCATCGCTGAAGTCCGCGTTGGGGCTGAAGGCGAAATAAAGGACATCGCTGAGCTTCAGGGGGATCGCACGCCCCCAGGAAGGCTGTTTGAAGTCCGAGAGGTTCAGGGAAATTTTCATCCAATCCTTCCCCGCCTTGAAATCCTGTTTGAAATTACAGTAATCCTCCACCGCGGCCCGGGCTAGGATGATGGAATAGGTCTTCCCGTCACCCTTGGTCTGGAACTCCACACCCCGGAAGGCGCTCAGGTCCACCGCCGTTCCGGAAGGGTCCAAGGTCCCCGTCAACATGGCATAGGGCCAGGGGGCCTGGCTTTTCCCGAAATGACCCCAAAGATGGGCAGCGAACTTGGGCGACGCGGGACTTCCACCCGGGGACGGCGTGAAGGGCACGGGATTGAGGACGGTCCCCAGGTTGTTGTGGTCCATGTCGGTCATCCAAACGCCTTGGAAAGCGGTCCCATTAGTTCCGCTCTCGAAATCACCGATCAGGACACGGTTCCCCGAAGCGTTCAACTTTTGCCCCGCGACCTCCTTGACCGGAAGGGCGGAAGCCACGGCCTGGGCCGCCTGGAGCTTGCGGCCGAGGACCGTCAAACGGTATTGGACCGCCCAGATCCCCTTCCCCAAAACCTTGGAGTCGGAGTTGGTCGGCAAGGCCAGGTCCGGCAAGGGGCCAGGATCGGCGGCCTTGGCCTCTTCCAGCTTGCCGGCCGCCTGCAACTTGGCCTGGGTCCCCTGGAGCTTCGAATAGGTATCTTTCAGGGTCGAGGCGAAATTGGCGAAAGTCTTTTCCAGGCCCGAAGGGGGCATGGACCGGCTCGGAAGGCCCATCGCCTTGTCCACCGCGTCCAGGAGCGGCGTGTTCTCGCCCACGATATCGGCCCCGATGTTCCAGATCATCACACCCCGGAGCCCTTGGTCCATGGCGTATCGGCATTTCAAGGCGAGGGATTTGGGGTCGTCATAACTGATGGTGTGTTCTCCGCCCTCCTTTTCCAGATAAGGCACCTGGGCGTCCTTGTCCCACTTCTTCGTATAGCCTGAGCCCGGGGTCAGGAGGCCCGCGATCTCGTAGAATTGGATCTCGCTCCCCTGGCGGGACGCGTCCCCGGTGAAGTCCTCCCCCATCCGGGCGGTGAAGAATTGGGTGCCGTAGAAAGGCAAACCCAACACCAACTTCTCGGCCGGCGCCCCAAAGCGGTTCTCCAGATGGTCCCGTTCCCTGTCCACGCTCATCTCGGTGCGGACCGGGACCGAGTCATAGAGGTTCGCGTTGTGGGCCGAATGGCCCGTCCAGCTCCCGGCGAAGTCATAGGTCATCCAATTGATCCAATCGACCTGGGCCGCCACTTCCTTCCAGGAGATATGCTTGGCCCAATAGTCCCCGCCGCCCAGCGCGGTCGTGATGAGCCATTGGGGGAAGCGGCCCCTGAGGTCCTTCATGAATTGGGTGTAGGTGGCCTGGTCCGCATCCGTCAGGGCCGAAGGTTCCCAGTCGATATCCACACCATCGTAACGATTCTGGGTGATGAGCTTGTCCAAGTTGTCGAAAAAGAGCCTCTCGGCCTTGGGGTCCCGGGCCATGGCCAACCAGTTGTCGGCGTTGGCGGCCGCGCCGCCAATGGAGGCGATGAGCTTCACCCCATGGGCATGGGCCAGCCGTTCCAGGTCCGGATCGAAGAAGCCGCCTTGCACCCCGATGGTCCCATCGGCCTTGGGCAGGAGGAAGGACCGGGCGATGTGGGTGAGCCCGTCATAGTTGTAGCTTTCGGGAGGATAAAGACCGTCGAACCAAGAGGCCGAATAACCCAGGACGATCGGTTTTTCCTTCGCCGGGACCGGACAAGGGAAGGCGACCACCAGTAAAAGAAGGCTTAATCCGACCTTGGATCTCATGTTCCCTCCCCTTTAGGTCTCACGTTAAAAGAAAACATCAAAACTCACCCTTCATAGCGGATCGAACCCGATGGATCCCGATAAGTTCAAGCCGTCATCGTCGGTCATCGATCGTAATCGGCGTAGCGGTTCTCGGTCGGATCCAAAATTCCAGGCTTTCACTTCGCTTCTTCGAGGTTAGATCAGCGCAGGAAGGTCATTTTTTCTCGTAAAGGCTGACCTTAAAACCGCTGGGAAGCTCCTTCACCCCGACATGGGTGAATTTCAGGTCCTCATAGTATTTATTGATGCGGGGGTTCTCGGCCATGCAATCCAACCGGACGATCTTTCCCTTTTCCCGGATGTAATTACAGGCCCAGTTCAAGATGGCTTCCCCTACTCCTTTATGATGAAGGAGCGGCAGGATGGCGATGCCGTGGATATAGCCCGCCTTTCCGTCCCGGCCCGTTTCGCCCCAGCTGATGGGATCTTCCCAAAGGATGGAGACCGTCCCGACCGCCATGGCCTCCTTGAGGACCAGGAAAACCTCGCCTTGGTGCACCCGCTTGTAGACCATATCCTCGCCCTGGGCCATGAGGATGCCGGCCCATTGATAGATGCCCTTTTCCTCGAGCCAAGTGGCCGCTTCCTGCTTGATGTGCAGGACCAGGGAGCGGTCCTCGTCGGTGGCCGGGCGGATGGTCAGATCGCCCAATTGGGTATTCAGAAGGTTGGAGGGCAAGGGATCCTCGCTATCGTTTCAAGGAAGGGTTCGGCCCGACGGCCCGGGCCAGGATGGCCGCCCCAAACAGATGTGGAACGGGACCTTTTAAAGGTCGATGCTGGCTAGGATTAGACCATCTTCAGCGGAGGGTTTCAACGCAAAACCCAGCTTGGCGCTGACCCTTTGCATCCGCTGGTTTTCCGGTAAAACAAAACCCACGATGCGTTTCAGGCCTTCGGCCTTCCCCATCTCCAGCAAGG
This sequence comes from bacterium, assembly GCA_035549195.1. NCBI lineage: Bacteria > bacterium. The sequence continues at coordinate 17,289 of DASZRK010000080.1, read as the reverse complement.
CGGACATGAGGGTGGTCCCCAACCCCTGGTTCTGCCAACGATCGCTGATGAGGATGGAGTATTCGGCTTCCTCTTTCCAGAGTTCGCGGCTTAGTCGGCCGATGCCGATGACCTCCGCCTCCCCCTCGGCGCCTTTTCGGACCGCCACCAAGGCCATCTCCCGGTCGTAATCGGTGAAACAGATCCGGGTCAGGCGTTCGTGGGCCACCCGTTGGCTGATGTGGAGCGGTTGGAAATAGCGCATGAAGACCGATGTATCGGACAAGGTTTCATGGAATTTCACCACCATGGGTTCGTCCTCGGGCCGAATGGGCCGCAAAGTGATCGGGCTCCCGTCCTTCAACTTCTTTTCCTGCACATATTGGGAGGGATAGGGCCGGATGGCGGGCCGGGGCGATTTGACCCCTTCCGCCTGGAGAATGACCCGCGCGTCCAGGGCCAAAAGGCCTTCGGGCGAGGCCAGGAGGGGGTTGATATCGATCTCCTTGATGTCGGGATTCTCCACGACCAGATAACTGAACCGCACCAGGAGCTTCTCCAGGGCTTCCAAGTCCACCGGCTTTTGGCCGCGGACCCCCTGCAGGGCACGGAAGACTTTGGTCCGTTCCATCAAGCGGTGGGCTAGGTTGGTATTGAGGGGCGGCAGGGCCAAGGCCACATCCTTCAGGACCTCCACCATCTGGCCTCCCATCCCGAACAGGATCACGGGCCCGAATTGGGGGTCGATGTGGCTTCCGAGGATGATCTCCTGGCCCATATGGCGCACCATGGGCTCCACCGACACGCCTTGGAAATGTCCCGGCCCCGCCTTTTCCGCCACCGACCTCTCGATGTCCCGGAAGGCCTTTTCCACTTCAGCCGCGTCATTGAGATTGAGCTTCACCCCGCCCACATCGGTCTTGTGGGTGACGGTCTGGGAATTCAACTTCACGACCACCGGGAACCCCAGCTCCGCCGCCATCATTCCCGCCTCTTTGGGCGTCCCCGCCACCAGGGTCCGGACCGCCGGGATGCCATAGGAGGCCAACAGGTCCTTGGATTCGCTTTCGGTCAGGAGAGCTCGGCCGGAACCCCGCACCCCTTTCAGGATCCGGGAAGTCTCCTCCTTCTGCGGCTGTTTGCCGGTGAACTCCGGCAGTTGGAGCGGGGTCTCATAAAGGCCCCTGAGGTTGTAACTGAACCGCCAAAGGTCCACGAAGGTCCGCACCGCGTCGTCCGGATACTCATAGACCGGTATCCCGGCCTGGGACAGAAGGGACGAACCCGCCAGGACCTGCTGACCGCCCATCCAGCTGGCGAAGACCGGTTTTCCCTCTATCCTCGCGAAAGGCCTGAGTTTTTCGGCGGTAGCGGTCGGGTCCGTCATGGCCTGGGGGGTGAGGATGACCAAAAGGCCGTCCGTCCCCTCGTCCTTGGCGACCACCTCGAGCGCCTTGGCGTAGCGTTCCGGCTCCGCGTCCCCCAAAAGGTCGATGGGGTTGTGGTGGCTCCAGGCGGAGGGCAGGAACTGGTTGAGGGTTTTTTCGGTGCCGGGCTGCAGGTCGGCCAATTGGCCGCCCCGCCGGATGAGGCTGTCGGTGGCCAACACGCCCGGGCCGCCGGCATTGGTCAGGATGGTCAAGCGGTTCCCCCGGGGCCGGGGCTGTTTAGAGAGGATGTCCGCTAGGTCGAAGACCTCGGCGATGGTGTCTACCCGCAGAACCCCGCAACGCTCGAAAGCCGCGTCGAGCACCTCATCGTTGCCCGCCAAAGAGCCCGTATGGGATGCCGCCGCCTGGGCCGCCGCGCCGGTGCGCCCGGCTTTGATGACCACGATGGGTTTGGTCAACACCACTTCCCGGGCGGCCGAAAGAAAGCTACGGGCGTCCCCGATGCTTTCCATATAGATGACGATGCTGGTGGTCTGGGGATCGCTCCCGAAATAATCGATGAGGTCCCCCCAACCTACGTCCAGCATGGAACCCACCGACACGAAGGCCGAAAGGCCCACCCGGCTTTTCAGGCTCCAGTCCAGGATGGCGGTCCCTAGGGCCCCGCTTTGGCTCAGGAAAGCCACCCTTCCCGGCATGGCGATCTCGTTGGCGAACGTGGAATTGAGGCCCAAGGGCGGGGTCATGACCCCCAGACAATTGGGCCCGATGATGCGGATACGGCCCTTTCGGGCGGTGGCCAGGATCTTGTCCTCCAGGGCTTGGCCCTCGGGACCCGTTTCCTTGAAACCGGCCGAGATGATGATGACCGAGGGCACCCCGGCCGAAACGCATTCCTCCACGATGGCCGGAACGGTGGGAGCCGGTGTGGCGATGACGACCAGGTCGGGCACCTCGGGCAGGGTCGATAGGGACGGATAGGTCCGCACCCCCAACAGGTGGGAATGCTTGGGATTGACCGGATAGACCACGCCGCCGAAGGGATTACGAAGGAGGTTCCAAAAGACCGAACGGCCGACGCTCCCCACCTTCTCGGTGGCCCCCACGATGGCGACACTTTTGGGCTTGAAGAGGCTGTCCAACGGGCGGGCGGAAAGACGGTAAACGTCCTGGCTTCGGTCGGCAACGGGCCTTTTGACGGATTTCAAGGGTTCCATGGCGGTGCCTCAGGATGGGAATGACCCGATTCTCGGGGCCCACTCTAAAAAAAGCAACCTCCGAAGGTCATGATCTGGGTCATAGGGGCTACGTAATAAAAGTTGTTATTTGCACTGCCGTTCTAATGAGCATGGTTCTTTAAAAATGAAAATTCACTCCGACATCTATAGGAATCAAGTTCGTGTTTCCGCTTTTCTCCAATATCAGTTGGTATTTGATAGAAAAAGAAAGACCAAGATCGGGCGACAGCGGGGCTTCCGCTCCTGCCCCGACCTCGATCAAAGGCTCCGAATCATTGGAATCGGTATGGCTAATCTGGGTAACTGGCGAATCATCAAAGGGGTCATTCGTAAGGGTCGTGGAATACGCCGACAAACTCAATCCAGCCCCCATTAGAAAAAACGGCCGGAGGCCATCGCCACCAAGACCGTATTTCACAAAAAGATCCAAATTCAAAAGACTCGTGTCCACATCGGTCCTGATGGTGCTGCTGACATCCGGCACGGCCGACTTGATGGTATATGTCTGGTAGTCACTTGAGAACCCCAATTCCCATTGGGGGGCGATCCAATATCCCAGTTCCAAGCAAGCCCCCGGCATCCAGAGCAAACCCTTGCTGGCCGTATCATCTGTTGCCCCAAGCCTTCCCATTAACCCGATCTCGAAAAGGTTTTCCGATTTCGTGCCATCGCTCTCTTTTGCAGGCATCCCCCTCTCGGGCAAAACGGGAGATGGAACCGTATCGCTCCGCAAACGTCGGACCATTTGTTGCAGCCCTTGATCTTGTGGGGCGAGGTTCAACGCGCGTTGATAACCATCCAAAGCCTCCATCTTCTTTCCCAACATGTAATCACAGTTTCCGATCCCCTGGAACGCGGCCCAGGACTTCGGATCCATTTGAGCCGCGGCTTGGTAATAGCGTTCCGCTTTCCCGTAATCCTTGGCCTGATAGAACTGATTCCCGGCCCGTAAATAGTCCTCCGCTTGTTGGGCCCAGAGCGGGACCGTCACAACCAAAAACAAAAAAGCACAAGAAATAATTTTCATAAATTTCTCCCGTAATTTCATGTTCAATTTTTTTAAAAATAAAATTTTCGTTCGGCAAATAGCACAACTAAAAAAGCGGAACAATCCGCTCGGAATCTCCTGGAAAATAGGCGATATTTGAACCCTATTTTTGATGAATGGACGCCAAGGCCAGGTTGGCCCGGCGCAAACGGTTGGAGATGGAACTGATGAGGGTGGCGAGGACGTCCACCCCGACCGCCGGATTGGACTTCAGGAACGACAGGAAATCGCTGCCGCGCATGATATGGACATCACAGTTGTCCACCGCCCGGACCGAGGCCGAATAAGGCGCCCCGTCAAAAACGCTCATTTCACCGAAAATGGAACCCCGGCCGATCTTGGAAAGGCTTTTTTTCTTCTTGCCGGCCTTACCAGTGAGCACTTCCGCCTTCCCGTTGATGAGGATATGAAGGTTCCCGCCATGCTCCCCTTCCCGGATGATCAGGTCCCCCTTGCGGTAGTTCTGGACGTAACCCAGGCGGAAAATGCGGTTCAAGGTCTGGTTGTCCAGGCCCTCGAAGAGATTGACCTCTTTGAGGAACGTGGAAACTTTGGCGTTCTTGGCGATCTTCATCGGGTCCTCCGAACGAGGGTGGGAATGGTCCAAAAGGCCCAATCATCATAACCCTGGAGCGGCGGTTCCCGGCCAGAAAATTACGCCTTAATGGATCAGGACCTTCCGAATCGTTTGCACCTTCCCGAAGTTCCCCGTGAGTTCCATCCGAAGGTAATAGAGCCCGCGGGCGGCGGGCGTTCCGGTCCGGTCCTTGAGGTCCCAACCGAAGGTCTGGTCCGAGGAAAGGTCGGACCCGCCCCAGGCGATCTTCCGGAAGGCCGTGGTGAAGACGGCCCATCGCAAATGGGAAGGACCGGGCACCGTCAGGTCCACCCAAATGGGCCCGTCATTGAATGGGATGGGGTTGGGATAGGGCAAGGAAATATCGGCGTTCCCAAAGGAAAGGGTGGGGGTCGCGGACGCGGAAGGGGAGGCGGTCGGCGAAAAAGAAGGCGTGTGGGTCCAGGAAGGGGTCAAGGTCGGCGTGGAGGTCGGAGTGGCCGTACGGGACGGGGTCGGGGTGCCCGTGGGGGTCCATGTCCGGGTGGCCGTCGGCGTGTTCGTCGCAGTGGACATAAAAGTGGCCGTGGGCGTGGCGCTGGCGGTTCGGGTCGCCGTCTTGGTGGCGGTCGGGGAAGGTGAAGCGGTCGAGGTCCCTGTCGGCGAAGCCGTGGCCGTCCAAGTCACGGTCGGAGTGCCGCTGTAAGTGGGAGTAGGCGTTGGGCTGGAGGTGGCGGTATTCGTCGCGCTGAACTGAAGGGTCGCGGTCGGGGTGGCGCTGGGCGTCCAGGTGACCGAATCCGTGGGACTGGCCGTGGGAGTGGGGGTACCCGTGCGGGTGGGTGAGGACGTCGCAGTTGAAGTGGGGGTTTGGGTCGCCGTCAAAAGGAAAGTGGCTGTTGGCGTGGAGCTCGGGGTCAGGCTGGCCGTTGCGGTGGAGCTTGAGGTCGGAGTGGAACTGGGAGTACGGGTCGGGGTCGCGGACGCGCTCGCCGTGGGCGTATCGGTCGGGGAGAACGTGGAGGTCCGACTGGGGGTCAGGGTGGCCGTCCGCGTGGCCGTCGCGGTAGGAGTGCGGGTCGCCGTGGCGCTCGGGCTGTTCGTCGGCGTGGACGTGGGAACGGCCGCCTGTAGCGTACTGGCCAGGATGAAGACCAGTGGCGCGTTCCAATTGATGGCTTCCTCGTTGGAGGCATAGGCGCCTTGTTGGTCCGTATAGCAAAGGGCGGCCTTGGTCCCCGGGGAGGTGGGTGTGATGCTGTCCCCGCCCCCTGAGTTGGGACCCCCGACCAGCATGCCCGGCCAGGGCAAGGCATTCCCGTCGGAGCCGCTGGGCCGGTGATGGGGATTCAAGGGATAGGTGGTCCCCAGCCGGGTGACGAAGGAGATCTTGTTCCCGTTGCGACCCAAGAGGTAGTGGATGTCGTCCCGGGCGGCCTGGACGTAACTGGCGGTCGGGGTCATCGCATTGGCCATCAGGAGCAGGATCCCGAAATTCGCGACCCCGCCATTGGAGCCCCAAACGTAATCGGCCGTCCGCAGGCTGACCCGATAACCGTCGGCATTCTGCCGGGTCACGATGGTATTGGCCGCGTTGATGGTATCGGTCTTGATCGTGTTCCGTGCCGTTGTATTGGCCGAGGCTTGCCCGCTGAAGTAATAGGTCCACATGGCCAATTGGTGGACGTTCGACCAGTCCTGGGGGTAGGCGTTCCCGTTGACCGTGGGGGACCAACCGGTGTAGTTGGAAGTGAAATAGGTGTTATAAGCCGCCCCGCCCGTGGTGCGGAACAGTTCCGCCGCCGCCCAAAGCCTTTCATCGGTGACGGTTCCATCCCCATAAACACCGGTGCTGATGCCGGTGGGATTAACGGTGAAGGTGACATTGGGGTTCGATTGGATCCAGCCCCAGGCGGTCACCGCCGCCTGGGAACAGGCCGCCGAAAAGGTGGCGTCGAAAGGCTGGTAGACCCGGGCGGCAATGGCCATGACCGCGGCGAAATCGGCCGTGGCGGCGGTGGTCTTATAGGGGGAGGTTCCGTTCCCGATGATGTAACGGGTCCCGGCCGAGTCCACCTCGGGCATTTCGAAAGCATCGAAGGCGGCGGTGGTCAACTTGTGCCAGACGCCCCCGTCCGTATCCTGCATGGCGAGCATCCATTCCAGGTTCCAACGGGCCTCATTGAGGATGTCCGGGGTCCCATTGCCCGATTCCGGGACCTGGAGGTTCACCGCCCCGGCCGTCGAAGCGTACCACTCGTAGGTCCAAAGGATCTCCCCGGTGGAGATACCGGAATTCACGACGTATTTCCCGTAGTCCCCCGCATCATGCCAGCCCTTGGTGGCGGACTTGGTACCGCTCTTTCCCGAGGACGTGTGATAGGTGCCGTCAGCGGTGTGGCAGGCGGCATGGGTGTAACCCGGGAAGGTCGGGGCCAGGTTCACGGCCGTCCCGCAACGTTGGCCGTAATAGAAGCGCATGGATTCGTAGAAGGCATTCGAGAAAACATTGGGGCCGATGGAAAAGCTGTAGCTTTGACCCAGTCCCGCGACTTGTAGAGAGTAGGTCCCTGTCGCGGTCACCGTGGAGAAGTCGGCGGTGCGGACGCTCAAGCCCGTATTGGTATCCGTGGACGCCGAGGAAAGGGTCCCTGTAAAGACCGTGGTGGGACCGGAAGCATCCACCACGTAGAAGGTCCCGGTGGCGGAAGCATTGGTCACCATGGCCAATTTGGTCTCATTGGTGAGATAGCCCACCTGGTCGATCTGGATATCGGCCGGGGCGGCGGCCCAGACTGAGGGAACCAGACCCACCCAAAGGATGGGGAGGGCAAGGGACAGACAACGTTTCAAGGAAGGTCTCAAGGGATCCCCGATCGTGAGTGGACGTCGTGAAGCGAACGATCGAATGAAGTTTACCATCGGTTCGGAAATAAGGACCATTGGCAAGATCGTTGGGTTGAACGGTCATCCGGAGCCTCTAAAACGCTTCCACCGAAAACCGTCACTGAAGGACCAATACCTTCTTGATGCTTACCTTCCGTCCTCCCGAACCCTCGACCACGACACGAAGGTAATAGATCCCGGAGGAGACCCGCTTCCCTTCCCGGTCCAACAGGTCCCAACGGACCTGGGCCGAATTGGAAGAGAGAGTGGAGCCGCTCCGGATCTTCCGGAAGGCCGCCGTAAAGACATCCCACTGGACTTCGACCTGGAACGGGCTGGCCACATCCACCTGGAGGGTACCGGTGCTGATCGGGTTGGAGTAAGGCTGTGATATCTGGATGGCGCTGGGTGGAAGGGGCGAGGTCGGCGTGGGCGTCCAGCTCAGGGTCGGCGTGAAAGAAAATGTGGGGGTCGGGGAATGGGTCGGGGTCCCGGTAGGGCTGGGCGTAAGGGTGAACGTGTAGGTTGTGGTCGGGGTCCCGGTCGGCGTCGAGGTGGCGACAGTCGTATCCGTCGGGGTCGAGGTGAATGTGAAGGTCACGGCCGGCGTATCGGTGATCGTGGGCGTATCGGTCAGGGTGGGGCTGTCCGTCACCGTAGGGGTGCCGGTCGGGGTATCCGTGGGTTGCCCGGTGAAAGTGGGGGTGGGCGAGTCGGTGACGGTCGGACTGTCCGTCGGGGTCCCGGTGAAGGTCGAGGTGCGGGTCGGGGTCGGAGTGGAACTGAGGGTCGGCGTTGGCGTCGGGGTCCGGGTGAAGGTCGGCGTATGGGTCACCGTGGAAGTCGGCGTGTTCGTGACCGTGCGGGTGAAGGTCAGGGTGGAGGTCGGGGTCTTGGTCGGGGTTCCGGTGGGCGTCGGGGTGGGCCCGGAAGCGCAAGGATCGGTGAAGATCCCGGTCTGGACCATCAAGGAAATGACCTTATGGGCATCCTGGTAATAGGCGGACCCCATGGAAAGCGACTTCAGGTTGGTGTATTCGCTGTCCAGCCAGCTTTGGTTGGAGGAATTCACCATGGCCCCGTCCCCCGCGGGCCCCATGAAGGCGGCGTTGTGGTTGCCGGAATTCTTGGCGCCGGAGCTGTAGCTGTAGCCATCCCCCATGGTGGAAGGCGCCGGGTCGGTCGTCTTGAAGTTGGTCACGATCTTCTGGCACTGGTCCTGGGCGGTGGTGTTGCCGTTCCATAGGTAATCCAGGGAAAGACGCCAAGGCACCCGGCAGGAGTTGTATTGGTAGTCGCCGCTGTTCCATTGGCCCGAGGACATCTTGATCTGTTCCGGGGGGAGGGCGTAATTGGAATACCAATAGGCAAGCTGGTTATAGGTGTTGGTCTTGAGGGTGGCCCAGGCGTTGTTCCCGGTGAAACACTGGAAGGTCGTGTAATAGCTCGGCGCGAAATAGCTGGGATAGGTGTAACCCGTCGAGCAATTGGTGAAGCCCGGCGCATCCCCGGGACCGGTCCCGCAGGTCCCCGTTTCATAGCTCAGGATACTGGAAAGGAAATTGGTGGCCGCGGTCCCGAAACCGTTCCCCGGCCAACGGCCATCGGCCACGATCAAGCCGAAGGCGATGTCCAGGTCCCCATCAGCGGCGCTGTTGCCCCCCAAGGTGCTCGAGCAGCTCACATGCCAATTCATGAGCCCCCGGGCATCCAGATTGGCGTTGATGAAGTTCAGCAGTTGCTGGACCACCGTCTGCCCTCCCGAAGCCGGCTCCAGGTAGGCGGCCATCAACATCCCGTAGCCCATGCCTTCCGAATAGGTCTCCGAATTACCGGGATTGATGCGCACCCGGGTCCAGTTCGAATGACCCGAACAATCATTGGCGAAATAGGTGGTTTTGAAACTTGAATAGGCCGTACCGGCATCGGTGGGGTTGTTCCCCGCCGGGAGCACGCCATAGGGATAGGCCCAAAGAGCGGGAGCCCCGAAGGAGGCGGCCAAGAACAGGGGCAAGAGTCGGAAAGTTGGAAAAGGCCGGTTTTGCATGTCGAGCATGGGTCCCTAGGCGAAGATCGAACGGAACCAGGGCGAGAGGCCCCGGGTCGCCCGGTAAAATATGGCAATATCCGTGCCTCTGGAACGAATAATAAAAAGGACAAGAAAGTTTTAAAGAAGGGTTTTCCGGGGGGAGTGAGGGAACCATCGACCGGGACGGCGAAAAGATCGGGCGGATTGTCGAGTTTCGGTCAAAAACGCCGGCCCAGCGACAAAAACCCGTCGGGGATCAATGGACCAGTACGACCTTCAAGGTCTTTTGATGGACCAACCCGCCCTGGCCATTCCGGGACTCGACCACCGCGATATAAAGGCCGCTGGCCAGGCCCTGGGCCGCCCAAGTGGTTTGGTTAGGGGTTGTATCCGGTGGCGGGACCGCCACCAATTCACCTGCCGTGGTGTAGATGCGCACCGTCAAGGTCAAGGTCTGCGCCGTCGGGTCCTCGAAAGTGAGCGTCCAGTTGTTGGCCGCGTTCAGCACATTGGGCTTGGCCAGGATATCGGCCAGGCCGTTGTCCCTGCCGCCATCCATCACCGTCAACATCTTGATCAACTCGCTCTGTCCGCCCTGCCCATCCTGGGAATGGATCTCCACGAAATACTGCCCACTGGTCACGACCGATCCATTGTCGGCCTTGCCGTCCCAGACCAGGGTAGCTCCATTGCTCAAGCTGATCTTCACCTGGCTCGGGATCCCGCCGGTCTGGGTCCCGTTGGTAGGCTCAATGAGGGTATTGGAAAGTTGGATGGCGTTCACCAGGTCCTGCCCCGGGTTGTCCGTATAGGCGTAAAGGTGGCGGATCACCTCGCCGGCCGAATTATAGATGAGCACCGTCGTGGCATAGACGGGCCGGCTGACCAGGGCCTGGACCGTCGTGGTCCGGACCACTCCCTGCTGGTCCACATTGTTGATCTTGATGTAATAGCTCCCGTTGGTCGCCAGGTTCTGCGAGTCGGTGGTCCCGTCCCAGGTCCCGATGATGGTGCCCTGGTAAAGGATGTCGATCTTGCTCCCGGGACCCGACACGGTGGTGATGGTATTGCTCGTCGAGAGGGTCACGTTCTCCACCGGTTGCGTGAATTTCGTCAGGAGAATGGTCTTCACGATCTCACCCGCCTCGTTATAGACCTGGACCTGGACGGTGTAGTCTCCCAGGACAGGCACGGAGACGCAGGCCGAGACAGGCCCGTTACCCGCCGTCATCAGGTAGGCGCAATTATCCAGCGTGATACCCGCCTTGAGGAATGAGTCCACCTGGGCCTGGTAGGTCAGGGTATAGGTCCCGGCCGCGAGCGGCGATGGCAAGGTCCAGGTCAGGAGGGTTTGGGTGACCCCGGCCGTGACCACGGTCGTCGCACCCGTGGAAGTCCCCGCCGGGGAGGCCAGGAAACCTTGGAAGGTCTCTCCAACAGGAAGGAGGTCCGTGACGGCGGCATTGAGCACTGAATTCCCGGTGACGGTCACTCCCACGGTATAGACCAACCCGTCCCCTGATTGGGCTTGGGCTTCCGAGCAGATCTTGGAAATGGCGATGGAGGTGGTCGGGGTCGAGGTCGGGGTCGAGGTCGCGGTAAAAGTCGTGGTCGGGGTCGGGGTCGAAGTGGGGGTGAAGCTGGGCGTTGCCGTCGGCGTGTAGGTCCTGGTGTTGGTCGGGGTATGGGTGAAGGTCGATGTCGCGGTATCGGTCGGGGTCGAAGTGGGAGTTGCGGTCGCGGTATTCGTCGGGGTATTGGGCAGGGTTGTGGTGGGGGTCGGGGTAGCCGTGTCGGTCGGGGTGTTTGTGGGGGTGCGTGTCGGCGTGACCGTATCGGTATCCGTCGGGGTGGAGGTGTTGGTCGCGGTCGCCGTATCCGTCGGCGTGTTGGTCGGCGTGAAAGTATTGACCGGGGTATTGGTGGGGGTCACGGTCGGGGTGTTCGTAGGGGTCTGGGTCGGGGTATTGGTGGCCGTCGGCGTGATCACGGCCGTATCAGTGGGCGTATCAGTGACCGTCGGAGTGGCTGTATGAGTGGGAGTCCGGGTCGGGGTCGCGCTCGGAGTGACCGTATTGGTGTTGGTCGGGGTGTTGGTCGGGGTCCGCGTGGGGGTCTGGGTCGGGGTGAGGGTGGGCGTCGCGGTATTGGTGTAGGTCGAAGTATTCGTAGGAGTATTGGTCGGAGTCGGGGTGATGATGGCCGTGTTCGTCGGTGTCGGTGTGATGGTAGGGGTATTGGTCAGAGTATTGGTCGGAGTCCGGGTCGGGGTATTGGTGGGGGTATTGGTCGGAGTTGGCGTGTTGGTCGGCGTATGAGTCGTGGTTCGGGTCGGGGTATTCGTCGGACTGTTGGTGGGCGTAGGTGTATAGGTAGGGGTTGGGGTGTTGGTGGGAGTAAAGGTCGGCGTCCGAGTGGGGGTGTTCGTCGGGCTGGGCGTCGGCGTCAAGGTGGGTGTATTGGTCGGCGTGTTGGTGGGAGTGCGGGTGGGCGTGATCGTCGGGGTGTTGGTCGGCGTATAGGTGGGAGTGATCGTAGGCGTATTGGTGGGGGTCGGTGTTGGCGTCGGGGTCGAACATTGGACGATGGCGGTCACCGCGTTGGAAACGACCTGACTGATCCCCTGGGCATTGATGGCCGAGGCATTGATGATGGTCTGGGCGGACGAACCCGTGCAGGTAACGGCTCCCCACCAGGTTACAGCGCCCTGGAGGTTGAAGACGGTACCCGGGAAGCTCCAAGAGAGCAGACTACCGGTCTTGTTGAAGGTCGTGCCCGCCAAGCCCGAATTGGTATGGTTCTCCCCGCCATAGGTGATCCCGGTCGGTACCGTGTCCCAAAGCTTGGCATTGATCACCGGGTCCGCCTGGGAGAATTTCAGGTTCGAATAGTAATCCGGGTGCGCCGTAGCATCCCCCTGCCACCCCTGCTGCCAAATACCCGAACAAAGGTTCGCGAAAGGTGAATTGTCGGTGTAGGTAAAGACATCGACCAAAGAAGGGTTGCCCTGGGCCCAGACATACTCCGTAATGGTCATGGTGGAACCGGTATAGGTCATGACCGCCCGGACCGTATACCACTGGCCCGCCTGGATGGTCACCGGCATGGGATAGGAGGAAGCCCCGGTCCCCGCATAGCTGGTCCCATTGTTCTTTTGGATGAAAATATAGCCGTAAGGGGCGTTATCCAGGGAAATACCCGCCATATAGGCCTGGGTGACCCCTCCGTTGACGTTATAGGCCAAGGCCATGGTTCCGTCAGCGCCATAGCTGACGCCTTGGGCGCTCACGGGGATCTCGATATCCCCTTCCACGACGTAAGAACCGGCGCATAGGTTCTCGCCCCCATTGCGGAGGTCCAAGGGGTAATTCCCGCCACTGGAATTGTAAGCCGGGTTGGCGACGAGATAGTGGTTTCCCTGGGAATCCACCGCCACCGTGAAGCCGCCCGTATCCCCATTGCTCGGGATATTCGTGTAACCGGTCCCGTCATATCCCGAGGCACTCCCCCCCGAAGCCACATTGTCATAGGAGTCGTACCACTGGAGGGAAAATCCGTTGATGCTGTAAGCGAGGCTGTAGGTAATGTTGGACCCGGCCGACGGGGAAGCATTGGACTGGGATTTGATCAATTGGAACCCGCCTCCACTGACCGTGGAGGTGGCGGTATTGGAGGTCCCCGAGACACCCTTTCCGGTCAAGGTCATCGCAGCGGTGTTGCTGATCAAGGTACCGGACGCCGCCGTAGAGCTGACCTTGGCCAGGAACCACACCTGCCCCTTGGACTCCAAAGCGCTCCCAGGAACGGTCCAACTGAGGTTAGAGCCCGGTGCGACCCCGCTATTGCTCGTGACCACCGGGGACCCGGGCCCCATCTGTACCAGGGTCACGCCCGCCGGGACCGTATCCGTGATGACACCGCCCGAGGGGGAGTTCACGAAATCATAGCTGACCGTGAAAAGAACGAGGTCGTTCGGGGAAGCACTTCCCCCCTCGGCGGTCTTGTTCAAATTGACAAGCGTGGCCGACGGAACAGGAATCGTGACGGGGATGTTTACTTCCATACCTTGTTGGGGTTGAGAACCACAAGCTTCGTAATAATTACCCCCGCCAATGATGATGTTATAGGTGCCACCGTAAGAAACGTTCGATGGCATGGTCAAATTCCAGGTTTGGGTCAACGTAACACAACTTCCTAAGGTGGAGGCATCAGAGGGAACCATGGGCCAACCGATACAATTACAAGTTCCACCCGTCGGTGGTGCCACGTGGTTCACATTCACTCCGCCAGAGTCTACTAGGAACTGTTGACCAACTGCCGGACAACCAACGATGGTGGTAGCAATATTGCTCAAAGCAACCCACCAAATGGAATTATTGTTATAGATCGGGTTGCAATAGGTAACACTCAAGGAAAAGTTCTGGCCGGGCAATGGATTGGCAGGTGAAATGCCAGTTCCAAAAATCGAGAGGGTCTGGGCTTCCGCTCCCGTGGAAAAGGCCGCCAAAAGAAAGGCCAGCATTAAGGCTTTCTTCGTTCGGTGGATCGGAAATTGGTTCCTGGAGGTTTGAACGGTCATTAGCGTCGCTTTCGGCTCGTTTGTCATGGATAACGATCGATCACCTTATTAAAACGGTGCAATTTATATACCCTAACGGTCATATTTTCCTGAAAAACACGCCGACTCTCTTCTAGGGTTTCACGAAAAACCGAAGATGACGGCTCTGAAAATGCTCATATCCGAGCATTCGTCTGTCCGTTCTTGAACATTTTCTCTGAATTTTGAACAGGAAGGAAATACCTGGAAGGCCCCTGACACCCGACAACGATCAGTTCAGGACAAGGACCTTAAAGATCTTTGTGGCTGGATTCGACCCATCGACCTGGATGCGGATGTAGTAGAGCCCATTGGAAACCGGGTTTCCCCAAAGGTCCCGTTGGTCCCATTGGAAGTTCAAGGCGCCGGAGGTTTGGAAACTCTCTGTGAATATTTTCCTGAAATTCGTGGTGAAGATGTCGACTTGGACGTTCGACGGGGCCCCCACCACCACGCAAAGATTCACAGGAGCTCCGGGCAAGGCCGGGTTGGGATAGGGACGGCAGAATTCCGGGGCAAGGACCGGGGTCGGGGTGAAAGAGGCCGTGGACGTGGCCGTGAAAGTGGCCGTAGGCGTGAACGTCGCCGTAAAGGTAGGCGTGGGGGTCGGCACGATCACCGTGACGTTGTTCCCGTTCGCGGCCACGGAGGATGCACCACCCAGATAGGTGACGGAGGCGGTGTTCGAGAGGATGGCGCCGTCCGGGGCGCTGTTCGAGACCATGACGGTATAGGAGAAGTTGTAAGTTCCCGGAGACAGGGTTCCCAGGTTCCATGTCACTTGGGACCCGGCCACCGACCCGGCCGGCCCCGAGGTGAAACTTCCGAATGAAGTGAAATTCGGCATATCGTCGGTCAGAACGACCTGTTGGGCCGAACTGGTGGAGACGGTCAAGCTCAGGGTATAGGTCAGGATCTGGCCCGGATTGATGGTGGAACTGGACGCGTTTTGGGCAAGATTGAGTACAGGCAACGGGGTCGAAGTGGAAGTGGCCGTGAATGTGGAGGTGACGGTCGGGGTAGGGGTATTGGTCCAGGTCGGGGTATTCGTAAAGGTAAAGGTGGGCGTGAAGGAGAAGGTCGAAGTACCGGTGAAGGTATGGGTGGCCGTAAAGGTCGAGGTTGGAGTGTTCGTGGAGGTAAAGGTGTTCGTTGGAGTGGCTGTCGCTGAGGGCGTCGGGGTGTTGGTGAAGGTCAGGCTATTGGTAGGGGTAAAGGTCCGGGTCGGGGTCCCGGTCGCAGTGGGCGTAATGACATCCGTATCCGTCGGGGTCTGGGTCACGGTCGGCGTAAAGGTCCGGGTCGAGGTAGGGCTGTTGGTGGTGGTCGCTGTCGGTGTGAACGTGAAGGTCGAGGTGTTCGCGGGCGTATGGGTGTTCGTGGTGGTCGCCGAGGGGGTCGGTGTGATCACGTTGGTGTTCGTCGGCGACGGCGTCACAGTGGGCGAGAAGGTACCGGTAAAAGTATAGGAAGCGGTCGCTGTCCAAGTGGCCGTGTTGGCCGTTGTGGAGGTCGGGGTAAAACTACGCGTTGAGGTAGCGCTAGGACTATTCGTGGGGGTACTGGTAAAGGAGAAAGTCACCGTAGGGGTCAGGGTCTTGGTCGGGGTCCCGGTCGCGGTCGGCGTAATGACATCGGTGTTGGTTGGAGTCATCGTCACCGTCGGGGTCAAGGTGGAGGTCCGGGTAGCCGTGGTGGTGGCCGTTTGGGTCGGCGTTGAACTCGGGCTATTGGTCTTCGTGGGAGTAGAAGTGGCCGTATTGGCGGCGGTGTTGGTCGGCGTGGCACTCGCAGTGAAGGTAAGAGTGTTGGTGATGGTACTAGTATAGGTGTTCGTCCGGGTGGCGGTCGGGCTGGACGTAGAGGTGGCTGTCGAACTATTGGTCGGGGTATTGGTGCGGGTGAAGCTATTGGTAGCGGTGGCCGTATTGGTCGGCGTGAAGGTGCTGGTATTCGCCAACGTGTTGGTCCTTGTCGCCGTGGGCGTTGACGTGGCCGTGCTCGTGGGCGTACTCGTCACCGTGAAGGTGTTCGTCGACGTGTTCGTCCGCGTCGCCGTCGACGTGGATGTACTGGTAAAGGTGTTCGTGGGCGTCGGCGTCGCCGTCGGACAGGTCCCATAGAACCCGAAGTTGTCGAAATAGACCGTCGCCGTCCCCGCCGCCGCCGTTGCGAAGACCTCGATGTCGATCTCACCCACCTTCGTCTTGTCCCAGCTCGCACCGCCCGTATTGAAGGAACTCGTCGGGATCGTGATCGTCTGCCACCCACTCGCCGCCACCGTCACCGTCACCGCCGTCGAGGCCGTCACCCCACCCGATCCGGCGCCCCCGAAATCCGCCAGGATCACCCCCAGCGTAATGGGAGCTCCCGACGCCACGTTCAGGTCGAATTGCAGATTCGTGAAATTGTTCAGGTTCACCAACCGGGGTGAAACGCTCGAATAGTTCGTCCAGTTCCAGCCGATCTCCGCGTAATACGACGAAGCCGGCCAATTGTAGGCGATGTTCATCCCCTTCGTCCCCGAATTGGCCGCGCCGGCCGTCTCGCTCAAGGTCGCGTTCCCCGTCCAGCTTCCCCCGGAAAGAAGGTTCGTCCCCGATGTCTCACCGTCGTAGTACATGTACTTGCAACCCGACAAGGGCGTATTGGTGAAGGTCGGCGTGATGGTGGGGGTTCGGGTCGGCGTATTGGTCGGGGACCCGACCGTCGGGGTGTTGGTCTTGGTCGGCGTGTTCGTGAAGGTGTTCGTCGGCCCCACCACGCAGCCCGGCAACTGGACGCTCGAGGTTCCATAGGCCACGAAGGAGGTATTACCCGCTGCCAATACCGGTGAAACGCTGTTGATCGGGCCCAGGGTCACCGAATTGTTCCGATCGTCCGTGATCTGATAATAAAGAGGAGGGCTCAAGTTCCCCCCCGCGCTGCCTCCCCAGAACTGCGGGATCGAGTCGTTCGTATCCCGCGGCACGTTGCTGAACGGTCCCGACGCGCTGTTGGCGATCCCCACGCTTTGGATCGGGAACAAATAGTCCCAGAAAATGATGGGATGCCATCCATTGGAACTGCTGTCCTTGAAGGCATAGGTGATGTTTCCCGAGGAATTGTTGAATTTGATGTTCGACGAACCCGTCAAGGGGCATTGGATGAAGTGCCACGTCACCTGGTTGGCCCCCGGGGCCGAGGGACAACCGCCCGTGTTCACCGATCCGCTACCGCCGTTCGTCGCACATCCAGGGGACCCCACCAATTCCCCATAGGAGACGGCGGAAAGATCGAGATGGTGCGTGCCCGTCCCGCAGGTCGCGCACTTGTCGACGATCATCACCGTCGTCGAATGGGAGTTGTAGTTCAGCACCGCGCAGGCGCCGCAACCCGCCCCGTTCTGCCAATCCCCCGGCTCGATGGCCGCATAGTGGGACTGGTCGTACATGTTCATGTTCACGCCGCAATTCCCCAAGGAAACGGAATTGGACGTCTGCTGGTTATAGGCCGTCGTCTGCTCCGTCACCGTGAACGACGTCTCCGACGGACAATAGCTCGTCGACGTGTAATTGATGGCGGC